>NZ_JBEYXJ010000082.1:0-39021 GCF_040645015.1 Streptomyces sp. NPDC046881
ACCGCATCCTGAGGGCCGAGCGCATCGGCACCCGGCCGGTGACCCCCTCGACGATCCGGATCAGCTGCGGGAGTGATCGGCGAGGCTACTGCTGGGGGTGGTGGGGCGGGATCGGGGGGAGGTCGCCCGTGGTCTCGTACGCCGAGAGCATGTCGATGCGGCGGATGTGACGCTCGTCACCGGAGAACGGGGTGTTCAGGAAGACCTCGACGAACTTGGTCGCCTCCTCCGTGCTGTGCATCCGCGCACCCACGGCCACCACGTTGGCGTTGTTGTGCTGGCGCCCGAGCGCGGCCGTCTCCTCGCTCCAGGCCAGCGCCGCGCGCACGCCCTTCACCTTGTTCGCGGCGATCTGCTCACCGTTGCCGGAGCCGCCGATCACGATGCCGAGGGCGTCCGGGTCCGCGGCCGTCCGCTCCGCGGCGCGGAGGCAGAAGGGCGGGTAGTCGTCCTGGGCGTCATAGATGTGCGGCCCGCAGTCGACGGGCTCGTGGCCGGCGGCCTTCAGCCACTCGGCGAGGTGGTTCTTGAGTTCGTAGCCCGCATGGTCGGAGCCGAGATACACGCGCATGCAACGAGTGTGACACGCCCGTTTCCGGGCAGCAGCCCCGGGTGTCGGCGGGTGATCGACAGGAAATCTGTGAGCCAGGCCATAGATCCTCAAGGAAACCTCAAGTAACAATCCGGATTCAGAGGTTCCCGAATTCGTTCACCTCGGATTCACTGGACCGACTCGTACACCGCTCGTACGGGCAGCTTCACCTGGCGCAAAGGAAATCCGTCCATGACCCCTGGTTCGGGCCTCCAAGCAGGACTGAAAAACCGCCATCTGTCGATGATCGCGATCGGTGGTGTCATCGGAGCCGGCCTCTTCGTCGGTTCCAGTTCAGGTATCGCCACCGCGGGACCCGGCATCCTCCTGTCCTATGCCCTCGTCGGCACGCTCGTCGTGCTCGTGATGCGCATGCTCGGCGAGATGTCCGCGGCCAATCCGACCTCCGGCTCCTTCTCCGCGCACGCCGACCGTGCGCTGGGCCGCTGGGCCGGGTTCTCCATCGGCTGGCTCTACTGGTTCTTCTGGGTCGTCGTGCTCGCCGTCGAGGCGACCGCCGGCGCCAAGATCCTCGAAGGGTGGATACCGGCCGTCCCGCAGTGGGGCTGGGCACTCATCGTGATGATCGTGCTGACCGCGACCAACCTGGTCTCCGTCAGCTCCTACGGCGAGTTCGAGTTCTGGTTCGCCGGCATCAAGGTCGTGGCGATCGGCGCGTTCATCGTCGTCGGTCTGCTCGCCGTGTTCGGCGTGCTGCCGGGCGTGGACGCCGAGAAGGCCTCCTTCGGCAACCTCACCTCGCACGGCGGTTTCCTGCCGCACGGGCCGGGCGCGATCCTCACCGGTGTGCTGCTGGTCGTCTTCTCCTTCATGGGCAGCGAGATCGCCACCCTGGCGGCCGGCGAGTCCGAGGACCCGCAGCGCGCGGTCACCAAGTCCACCAACAGCATCATCTGGCGGATCGGCGTCTTCTACCTGGGCTCGATCCTGGTCGTGGTCTCGCTGCTGCCGTGGAACGACCCGTCCATCAAGAAGGACGGCTCCTACGTCGCCGCCCTGGACTCGCTGGGCATCGCGCACGCCGGTCAGATCATGAACTTCATCGTGCTGACCTCGGTGCTGTCCTGTCTCAACTCCGGCCTGTACACGGCCTCCCGCATGGCCTTCTCGCTCGGTGAGCGGGGTGACGCGCCGAAGGCGTTCGCCCGCGTCAACAGCCGGGGTGTGCCGATGGCGGCGATCCTCGCGTCGGTCGTGTTCGGCTTCGTCGCCGTCTTCTTCAACTACCTGTCCCCGGACAAGATCTTCCTCTTCCTCGTCAACTCCTCCGGCGCGGTGGCCCTGTTCGTGTGGCTGGTCATCTGCTTCTCGCAGCTGCGGATGCGGAAGATCATCCAGCGCGAGGCGCCGGAGAAGCTCGTCGTGCGGATGTGGCTGTACCCGTACCTGACCTGGGCGACGGCCGCGCTGATCGTGGGCGTGCTGGTGTACATGCTGTTCGACACCGAGCACGACGGCCGGGAGACCGTGCTGCTGTCGCTGCTGGTCGCGGCGGTCGTGCTGGTGATCGCCGTGGTGAAGGAGCGGATCCGGGCGAACCGCCCGGTCCCGGCGGCCGAGGCACCGGCCGACAAGGTGTCCGTCGGCTGACCCGACCCGTACCGACAGGGCCGCATGACCTGACGCAAGCCGTCAGGACATGCGGCCCTGCCGCGTTCCGCGCCCCGGGCTCACCGCCGGCCCACGGTCCGGAGGCCGGGGCGCGCTGACGACAGGCGGTCACGGCGCCCCAGCCGGTACGGGCCGGCTCCGCGCGCGGGGAACCCCTACGCGTCGAGCAGCGGGGAAGGCCCCGCACCGAGCATGGCCGCGGCACCGTGCACCCGGGCGGCGCACCACGCCTCCGTCCGGCCGGCGGCAACATCCCCGGCCCCGGTGCCCGCGTTACCCGGCCGCCGGCACCGCTCGGGGCGGGGGACCCAGGCGGTACCGGGCTGCTCCGGCGACGCACCGCTCGAGGCCGGGCACCGCGGTGCCGGGCCATTCGGACCGGAAACGTGGAAGAGGCCCGCCCGGGTCGGGAAAACCGTGACCCGGCGAACCTCTTCCAGTGGACCCGAGACCCCACTCCTCCGGCCGGCCGACGGCAGCCCCTGACCCCGGTGCCCTCGCCACCCGACCGACGGCGCGGCTCGGGGCCGGGCACCCAGGCTGTGCCGGGCCATTCGGCCGACCCCCGCTCGGGGCCGGGGCCCCATGCAGTGCCTGGCCGTTCGCCCCCCGCTCGGAGCCGGGGACCCAGGCGCTGCCGGCCTGCTCGGCCGACCCCCCGCTCGGGGCCAAGCACCGCAGTGCCAAGCCGTTCCGACCGGAAACGTGGAAGAGGCCCACACAGGTCGGGGAGAACCGTGACCTGCGAGCCTCTTCCAGTGGACCCGAGACCCCACTCCTCCGGCGGCCGGCGGCAGCCCCTGACCCCGGTGCCCTCGCCACCCGACCGACGGCGCGGCTCGGGGCCGGGCACCCAGGCTGTGCCGGGCCATTCGGCCGACCCATCGCTCGGAGCCGGGACCCCCATGCAGTGCCTGACCGTTCGGCCGACGCACCGCTCGGGGCCAGGCACCGCGGCGCCAAGCCGTTCGGACCGGAAACGTGGAAGAGGCCCGCCCGGGTCGGGGAGAACCGTGACCCGGCGACCCTCTCTTGTGGTGGGGGCGACACCCACTCCTCCGGCCGGTCCCCCGCAACAGCCCCCACCCTGGTGCCCGCGCCACCCCCCGCTCGGGACCGCCGACCCAGGCGGTGCCGGGCCGTTCGGACCGGAAACGTGGAAGAGGCCCGCCCGGGTCGGGAGAACCGTGACCCGGCGAGCCTCTTGAGGTGGGGGCGAGCGTGTCAGCGCTTGTCGACGAGCTTCCATGCCGTGGGCAGGAGGCCCATCGCCAGGGCCGCCTTCACGGCGTCGCCGATCAGGAACGGGGTGAGGCCGACGGCGAGGGCCTGGGAGGCGGAGAGGTCGGCGACGTAGGCCAGGTACGGAACGCCGATCGCGTAGATGATCGCCTCGCCCAGCAGCATCGTGCCGGCCATGCGCAGCACGGAGCGGTCGGCGCCGCGGCGGGCCAGGGCGCCCACGACGGTGGACGCCAGCAGCATGCCGAGGATGTAGCCGAAGGAGACGGAGGCCCCGGAGGTGCCGTGGGCGAACCACGGCACGCCGGCGAGTCCGGCGAGGGCGTACACGGCGAGCGCGGCGAAGCCCCGGCTCGCGCCGAGCGCCGTGCCGACCAGCAGCGCGGCGAAGGTCTGGCCGGTCACCGGCACCGGGGAGCCCGGGACGGGGACGGCGATCTGGGCGGCCAGGCCGGTGAGCGCGGCGCCGCCGAGCACGAGCGCCACGTCCCGGACGCGGGACGCGGGGAGCAGGTCGGCGAGTACCTCGCGGGGGCGGGCGGTGGCGGCAGCGGTGCTCATGGGTACTCCGCGGGTGACGGGGACATGCTGGGACACGGTGACGCTATCCCAGCCACCTCGGGCCGATCACCGTCAGCGCTCGACAAAGGGCGGAGCGCGACCTTGGTGGGCTCCAGACAAAGGGTGCTGGTTACACCGGTCCGGTCGTGACGCTGATCACAGAGGCAGGGACGCCCAGCTCACTCGGCCGGGCACCGAGGACACTGTGGGATCCCACCAAACGCATCCGGGTCGTCTGGCCGGATTCACCGTTCCTGCCCTACTCTTCCAGCCATGGTTGCCCAGGCCCGGAATCTCACCTCGCGTCGCTATGTCGACCTGCGACGCCAGGGCACGGCCACCTGTCGCCGCCCCGGGTAGGGGTGGGCTCCGGCGCGCCTCTGTCCTCCGAGACGTGTCGGCCCCGTTCCCGAGGACGGTCCTCATGCCCCGTACCGCGGCTCCCACCCTGCCCTCGCCCGTTCCGCGCGCCGCCGACAGCGACCGGCGGCGCACCAGCGCCAGTGTCGTGCTGCGCTCCGTGCTGGAGCACGGACCGGTGGCGCGCAGCACCATCGCCCGGCTGACCGGGCTGTCGCCCGCGTCGGTGACCGAGCACTGTGCCCGGCTCGCCGAGCGGGGCCTGATCCGGGAGTCGGCCGCGCCCCGCCGTTCGAACGGGGTCGGCCGCCCGCACGTGCCCGTCGACCTGGACGACACCCGTTTCCTGGTCGCCGGGGTGCACGTGGCCGTGCCGTACACGACGGTGGCGCTGCTGGATCTGCGCGGCCGGGTGGTGGCGCAGCGGGAGTTGCGGCACGAGCGGACCGAGCCCGGCTGGGTGCTGGCGCGGGCGGCAGAGGGACTCGCGGGGCTGCTGGCCGGGATACCGGGCCGGCGCCCGCTGGGGGTCGGGGTGGCGGTGGGCGGCTGGGTGGACCGGGAGACGGGCACCGTGGTCGAGCACGAGCTGCTGGACTGGCGGGACGTGCCGGTGCGGGAGCTGCTGGGCGCCCGTACCGGCCTGCCGGTCCAGGTGGACGGGCACGCGCGGGCGCTGGTGCACGGGGAGCGGCTGTTCGGGCGGGCCCGGGGCAGCCGGAGCGTGCTGCACCTGTTCGTGGGCAATGTGGTGGACGCCGCCTTCTCCACCCACGCCGAGGTGCACTACGGGCCCCGGTCCGCGGCCGGCGCGATCGCCCATCTGCCGGTGCCGGGCGGCACCGAGCCGTGCGCGTGCGGCCGTACCGGCTGCCTCCAGGTGGAGCTGAGCGAGCGGACGTTGTGCCGGCGGGCACGGGCGGCCGGGGTGATCGGCTCGGCCAACCCGATGCACGTGGTGGCCGCGGCGGCGGGCGGGGACCCGGTGGCCCGGCGGCTGCTGGCGGACCGGGCCCGGAAGACGGGGCGGGCGGCCGGGCTGCTGCTGGACGTGCTGAACCCGGAGACGGTCGTGGTCACCGAGGTCGGTGTCATGCACTTCGAGGACTGCCTCCAGGCGCTGCGGGAGGCGGTCGGCCCGGAGCGTTCCGCCGCCGTCGTACCGACGAGTTTCCCGGAATCCGTGCTCGCGGTGGCGGGCGGATCGGTCGTGCTGGACGCGCTGTTCCGGGATCCGCTGGGTGCGTCACCTGAGGGTATTTAATTCAGAAACTCGGAATGTTGACAGGGGGCGAGCATGACCGGGAACATCCTGGTCATGAGCCCTCTCACCAGCTGTCGCACCGTCTGTTGCTGACATATTGCCGCGCATGAAGCGCGTGTTTCCCGCTGTGTGAGCTCCTCTCCTTCCGGCCTTGTCCGCCGGAATTCCTCCTGCCTTCCCGGCCTTTTTCCGTTCTTTTTCTCCTGGGAGTCCTCCCATGCACCGTCGTGCCTTTCTCACCTCCGTTTTCGGCGCGTCCGCCGCCGTGGCCGGCCTGTCCGGCTGCGCGCAGGGCAACGCCGCCGCCGACACCAGCGGAGCCGCCACCAAGCCGCTCGCCGGCAAGGTCCCGGCCGGCACCAAACTGAAGATCGCCTCGTATCTGGGCCAGCAGCAGCTGCAGTTCAGGCTGGCGAAGCTGCCCGAGCTGCCGTTCACGGTGTCCGACTGGGTGAACATCGGGGCCGGCCCGGACGTGATCAACGCGTTCCGCGCCAAGTCGCTGGACCTCGCCAACAACGCCGGCATCCCGCCGATCCAGGCCCACTACCAGGGCTTCGCCGCGAAGATCGTGGCGATCGACATCACCCGCAAGCCCAACTACCTCTTCGCCACCAAGCCCGGCAGCGACGTCCGCACGGTGGCGGACTTCAAGGGCAAGAGGCTCGCGTTCTCCCAGGGCCAGGCGCAGGGTGTGGTGCTGCTGCGGGCGCTGAAGAAGGCGGGCCTGGCCTACGACGAGGTGAAGCTGGTCCCGCTGACCAGCAACCAGTTCTTCACCGCCCTGCAGTCCGGTCAGGTGGACGTGGCCCCGCTCGCCATCAACCAGGCACCCGCCTACCTGAAGCAGTACGAGCCCAAGGGTGCCCGCTCCATCCCCACCGACGTCGTCGACCTGCTCAACCTGCTGTGGGCCCCGCAGTCGGTGCTGAACGACCCGGCGAAGGCGGCCGCGATCGCCGCCTACATCCCGCAGTGGGCCAAGGGCCAGGTGTGGCAGTACGAGCACCCGGACGTGTGGAACGAGGAGTTCTACGTCAAGACGCAGAACCTCACCCTCGCGCAGGCCCGGGGCATCACCGAGCTGGCCAACAAGCCGCTCTTCCCGCCCAGCTGGGACGAGGCGATCCGGTGGGAGCAGGAGACCGCCGATCTGCTCGCCGAGGGCGGCTTCGTGAAGAAGTTCGACGTGTCCTCGCTCTTCGACCACCGCTTCGAGTCCATCGCCGCCAAGGCCGTACCCGAGGAGTACCGGAGGTGACCGCCGTGACCACGACGACGGCCGTGGCGGCGCCGGCCGCCGGGGAACTCTCCGAGGTCCGCAGGCGCCGCCGCCTGTCCCCCGGCCGCCGGCTGCCCGCCGCCCGGCTGGCCGGCCCGCTGACGCTGCTGGCCGTGTGGGCCGCCGCCTCGGCCGCCGAAGCCCTCGACCCGAGCGCGATCCCGGCGCCCTGGACGGTGCTGAGGACGGCCGGCCACCTGTGGACGGACGGCACGCTGCCCACCGATGTGCTGACCTCGCTGCAGCGGGCCGGCTACGGCTTCGCGATCGGCCTGACCGCCGGGGTGGTGCTCGCGCTCGTCTCCGGTCTGAGCCGGGCCGGGGAGGCGCTGATCGACGGGACCGTGCAGCTCAACCGGGCGATTCCCACCCTCGGTCTGATCCCGCTGTTCATCCTCTGGCTGGGCATCGGCGAGACCTTCAAGATCGCCATCATCGCGATCGTCGTCTACGTACCGATCTATCTGAACACGCACGCCGCGCTGTCCGGCATCGACAGCCGCTTCGTCGAACTCGCCGAGGTGCAGGGCCTGTCGCGGCTCGCCTTCGTCCGCCAGGTCGTGGTCCCCGGCGCGCTGCCCGGATTCTTCGTGGGACTCCGGCTCGGCGTGACCGGCTCCTGGGTGGGCCTGGTGGTCCTGGAGCAGATCAACGCGACCAGCGGCCTCGGCTACATGATGTTCCAGGCGCAGAACTACGGCCAGAGCGACGTCATCCTGGTCGGCCTGCTCATCTACGGCGTCTTCGGCCTGGTCTCCGACAGCGTGGTCCGTCTCATCGAACGGAGGGTGCTGCCGTGGCGCCGCACACTGGGCAACTGATCCGGCCTGCCGTGCGGCTGCGCGGCCTGACCCGGTCGTTCGAGGGCCGTACGGTCCTCGACGGCATCGATCTCGATCTGCCCGCCGGGCAGTTCACGGCCCTGCTGGGGCACAGCGGATCCGGCAAGTCGACCCTGCTGCGGGCGATCGCCGGCCTGGACCACGGGGTGGCCGGCGGCGGGCAGCTGACGGCGCCCGAGCGGGTGTCGGTCGTCTTCCAGGACTCGCGGCTGCTGCCGTGGCGGCGGGTGCTGGACAACGTCCTGCTCGGCCTGGACGGCAAGGACGCCCAGGAGCGCGGCCGGGCGGCCCTGACGGAGGTCGGCCTGGGCGGCCGGGAGCGGGCCTGGCCGGGCGAGCTGTCCGGCGGCGAGGCCCAGCGGGCGGCCCTCGCCCGCTCCCTGGTGCGGGAGCCGGAACTGCTGCTGGCCGACGAGCCGTTCGGCGCGCTGGACGCGCTGACCCGGATCCGGATGCACACCCTGCTGCGCGAGCTGTGGCAGCGCCACCGGCCGTCGGTGCTGCTCGTCACCCACGACGTGGACGAGGCGATCGTGCTCGCCGACCGGGTCCTCGTCCTGGACTCCGGCCGCATCGGCCTCGACCTGACCATCGACCACCCCCACCCGCGCTCCTACCGGGAGCCGGTGCTGGGCGAGTACCGGGAGCGGCTGCTGGCCGCCCTCGGCGTCACGGAGGACCACCGGTGACCACGAGACAGCTCCACCTGAACGCGTTCCTGATGAACACCGGCCACCACGAGGCGTCCTGGCGGCTCCCGGAGAGCGACCCGTACGCCCACGTGGAGCTGAGCCACTACGTCGGGCTCGCCCGGATCGCCGAGCGCGGCACCTTCGACTCCCTGTTCCTCGCCGACGGCCCCCAGCTGTGGGGCAACCTCGCCCAGCGGCCGGCCGGCGCCCTGGAACCGCTCACCCTGCTGACCGCGCTGGCGACGGCCACCGAGCACATCGGCCTGATCGCCACCGCCTCCACCTCCTACAACTCCCCCTACAACCTGGCCCGCAGGTTCGCCTCGCTGGACATCGTCAGCGGCGGCCGGGCCGGCTGGAACATCGTCACCACCGCCGGCGCGGAGGCCGCCCGGAACTTCGGGCTCGCCGGGGAGCCCCCGCACGCGGAGCGGTACGCCCGCGCCGCCGAGTTCCTGGAGGTGTCCCGCAAGCTGTGGGACAGCTGGGAGGACGACGCGATCGTCGCCGACAAGGCGGCCGGTGTCTGGGGCGACGACCGCAAGATCCACCCGCCCCGGCACCAGGGGACGTACTTCGGCGTCGACGGCGCCCTCAACGTGCCCCGCACCCCGCAGGGCTACCCGCTGCTGGTGCAGGCCGGATCCTCGGAGGACGGCAAGGCGTTCGCCGCCCGGTACGCGGAGGCGGTGTTCACCGCCCAGCAGACCCTCGCCGACGCGCAGGCCTTCTACGCCGACCTGAAGTCCCGCACCCGGGCCGCCGGCCGGGATCCGGGGCACCTGAAGGTGCTGCCCGGGATCGTGCCCGTCCTCGGGTCGACGGAGGCGGAGGCGCGGGCCGCCGAGCAGCTGCTGGAGGACCACATCGTGTACGAGCACGGGGTGGGCCGCCTGGAGAGCCTGCTGCAGCTGCCGGCCGGGACGCTGCGGCTGGACGGCCCGCTCCCCGCCGACCTGCCGCCCGAGTCCGCCGTCGAGGGCGCCAAGAGCCGGTACACGCTGGTCGTGGAGCTGGCCCGGCGCGAGCGGCTCACCGTGCGGCAACTGGTCGGCCGGCTCGGCGGCGGGCGCGGGCACCTCACCTTCGCCGGGACGCCCGAGCAGGTCGCCGACGAGATCGAGACCTGGTTCACGCAGGGGGCCGCCGACGGCTTCAACATCATGCCGGCCGTGCTGCCCTCCGGTCTGGAGGCGTTCGTCGAGCACGTCGTACCCCTCCTGCGCGCCCGCGGTCTGCTGCGCACCGCGTACGGGCCGCGGCAGACCCTGCGCGAGCGCTACGGCCTGCCCCGACCCACCAACCAGTACCTGACCTCCGCCTCCGCCCCCGCCCTCGTCTGAGAGGAATCCTCATGTCCATCGAGATCACCAAGGTCACCGCGCGCATCGGCGCCCGTGTCTCCGGCGTCGACATCTCCGGGCCCCTCGCGCCGGAGGAGGTCACCGCGATCCGGGAGGCCCTGAACGTCCACAAGGCGCTCGTCTTCGACGACGTGCGCCTGGACGACGCCGGCCAGCAGGCCTTCGCCCGCCACCTCGGCGACCTGACCACGGCCCACCCGACGGTCGGCGCGGTCGACGGCGCCCCGAACGTGCTGCCGGTCGACAGCGAGCGGGGCCGCGCCAACCACTGGCACACCGACGTCACCTTCGTCCTCAACCCGCCGCAGGCCAGCACCCTGCGCTCGCTCACCGTCCCGCCGTACGGCGGCGAGACGCTGATCGCCAACGCGGCGGCCGCCTACCGGGACCTGCCCGAGCCGCTGCGCCGCCTGGCCGACACCCTGTGGGCCGAGCACACCAACGACTACGACTACGCGGTCCCGGACGAGGAGATCGACGAGGAGAAGGCCGCCCAGCGCGCCCAGTTCACCTCGATCACGTACCGCACCGCCCACCCGGTGGTCCGCGTCCACCCGCTGACCGGGGAGCGGGGGCTGTTCGTCGGCGGGTTCGCGCAGCGGATCGTCGGCCTGTCGGCCGGCGAGTCCCGCAAGATCCTCGACCTGCTCCAGGCGTACGTCATCCGCCCGGAGAACGTGCTGCGCCACCGCTGGTCGGAGAACCAGCTGGTCCTCTTCGACAACCGCATCACCCAGCACTACGCCATCGACAACTACGACGGCCTGCCGCGCCGCCTGCACCGGGTGACCGTCGCCGGTGACGTTCCGGTCGGCATCGAGGGCAAGGAGAGCTACTCGATCGAGGGGGACGCCTCCCACTACACACCGGTGGCCGCGTAGCCGTATATTCACCCTCCGTACGACAAGGTGTCCGGATAGTGGGCAGCCCCTTCGCGTGAGCGGACGGGCTGCCCACACTGGCGGGGTTTTTGCCCGCCCATTGCCCTGGGGGAGCCGCGTCCCATGCCCAGTAGTACGACCAAGGAGACCCCGCCGCAGCAGCAGGCGGACGGCTCCCTCTCCCATGGCCTCAAGCAGCGCCATCTGTCGATGATCGCCCTCGGCGGCGTGATCGGCGCGGGACTCTTCGTCGGTTCCGGTGCCGGCATCGCCGCCGCCGGCCCGTCCATCGTGATCGCCTACACCGTCTCCGGCCTCCTGGTGATGCTGGTGATGCGGATGCTCGGCGAGATGTCCGCCGCCTACCCGTCGTCGGGATCCTTCTCCGCGCACGCCGAGCGGGCCATCGGCCCGTGGGCCGGCTTCGCCGCCGGCTGGTCGTTCTGGGTGCTGCTGTGCACGGCGGTCGGCCTGGAGGGCATCGGCGCCGCGCACATCGTCTCCGGCTGGCTGCCCGGCACGCCGGAGTGGCTGTGGGTGGCCCTGTTCATGGTCGTCTTCTGCGGCACCAACCTGGCCGCCGTGAAGAACTTCGGCGAGTTCGAGTTCTGGTTCGCCGCGCTGAAGGTCGGCGCGATCAGCCTGTTCCTGATCCTGGGGGCCCTGGCCATCGCGGGCGTGCTGCCCGGCACGGACTCCCCCGGTGCCTCGCACCTCACCCACTTCCTGCCGCACGGCAGCGAGGGCCTGATCATCGGCCTGCTCGCGTCCGTCTTCTCCTACGGCGGCATGGAGACGGTCACCATCGCCGCGGCCGAGTCGGAGAACCCGGTCAAGGGCGTGGCCTCCGCCGTCCGTACCGCGATGTGGCGCATCGCCCTGTTCTACATCGGCTCCATGCTGGTCGTCGTCACCCTGGTCCCGTGGGACTCCAAGGACGTCGTCGAGAAGGGCCCGTACGTCGCCACGCTCGACCACCTCGGCATCCCCGGCGCCGGCCAGCTGATGAACGTCGTCGTGCTGGTCGCCCTGCTCTCGGCGATGAACGCCAACATCTACGGCTCCTCGCGCATCGCCTTCTCGCTGGTCGAGCGCGGCCAGGGCCCGAAGGCGCTGGCGAAGCTGTCCGGCGGGGTCCCGCGGATCGCGGTCCTCGTCTCCTGTGTCCTCGGGTTCGTCTGCGTCCTGCTCAGCTACTGGAGCCCGAACGGCGCCTTCAAGTGGCTGCTGAACATGATCGGCGCGGTCATCCTGGTCGTCTGGATCTTCATCGCGGTCTCCCAGCTGCTGCTGCGCCGGCGCATCGAGCGCGAATCCCCGGAGAAGCTGGTCGTGCGCATGTGGGCGTTCCCGTGGCTGACCTGGGTCGCGCTGGCCGGCATGGTCGCGATCTTCGCCCTGATGGCCCGCGAGCCGGACACCCGGGTGCAGCTGTACTCGACGGGCGTGATGACGCTGGCCCTGGCGGCCGTCGGCTACGTCTGGCAGCGGGTGCGCGCCCGGCGCTGACCGCCGTTACGTTCCGGCGAAGGCCCCCACGTGTGCCACGTGGGGGCCTTCGTGGCGCTCGGGCTCCCCGCCGCCGTGAAGGGTGAGAAGACGATCACGAGGGACAGGCTGCCTTATTGCGACCTTGTTGCAATTGCAGCCTATCAGCAGGAAGGCAGGTTGAGGGAGAGCAGCGCGGCCTGCCCGCCGTCGATCCGCAGCTCGGTCAGCGCCGCGTTGCGCAGCCGCGGCAGGACGCGGCGGTACTCGGACAGCGGGATGTGCAGCAGGGAGCACAGCACCAGGCGGAGCAGGGTGTTGTGGGCGACGACCAGGACCCGCTCGCCGGGGTGGGCGGCGGCGATCCGGCGCAGGGCCGCGGTGCCGCGTGCCGCCGCCGCGCGGGGGTCCTCGGCACCGGGGAACGGGTGCGCCACCGGGTCGGCGCGGAACGCCTCGGCCGCGGCCGGGTCGTCCGCCGCGAACTCCGCGAGGGTACGGCCCTCCAGCACGCCGAAGTCGCACTCGCGCAGGCCGGGCTCCCGGCGCGGGACGAGCCCGAGGGCCCGGCAGGCCGGCTCGGCGGTGGCGACCGCCCGGGACAGGGGCGAGGTCCACACCGCGTCCACCGGGTGCCCGGCGGCCCACCGCCCCAGCGCCTCGGCCTGGTCGCGCCCGGTGTCCGTCAGGGCCACGTCGCTCACGCCGGCGTACCGGTTCTCGGCGTGCCACACGGTCTGCCCGTGCCGGGCGAGGAGGAGGGTGGTGGGAGTCATGGGCAGCAGTATCCCGGGCGGAGCGCGTCTCACAGCCGTGCCCGCGCGTGAGCGGCCACCGGGTGCGGCAGCCACCCCCGCGCCTCCAGCTCCCCCACCAGCCGGGCGTAGGGCTCGGTGAAGCGGGCGGTGCGGCCGGGGCGGGGCTCGACCGTGGTGCCGGCGCGCACCATGCCCTCGGCCACCTCGGCCAGCGTCGGCCCCGCCCCGGTGCCGTACGCGGCCAGGGCGGCCATGCCCAGCGCCGGTTCGGTGCGGGCCGGGACGCGCAGCGGGCGGCCCAGCACGTCGGCGCGCAGCTGGGTCCAGTAGGCGCTGCGGGCGCCGCCGCCGGTGGCGGTGAGGGTGCCGTCGAGGGGGGCGCCCAGGTGGTGGAGGTAGTCCAGGCAGAGGCGTTCGGTGAAGGCCACGCCCTGGAGGAGGGCCGCCCACAGGTCGGCGTCCGACTCCGGGTCGCCGAGCAGCAGGGAGGTGGCCCGGGGGGCGAGAAAGGGGAAGCGTTCGCCGGGCGAGACGAGCGGGTAGGCGACCGCGGCCGAGGGCTCGAAGGCGGCGGCGCGGGCGTCCAGCGCGGCCGGGTCCGCGCCCGGGAAGCGGGCCGTGAGCACGCCGGCACCGACGCTGGAGGCCCCGCCCGGCAGCCAGGTGCCGTCGGGTGCGCGGTGGTTGTAGACGACGCCGGCCGGGTCGGACAACGGCTGCGCCGCCGCGCCCTTGAGGACCAGCGTCGTCCCCAGCACCGAGTTCCAGGCGCCCTCGCGCAGCGCGCCGGCGGCGATCTGGGCGGCGCAGCCGTCGGTCATGCCGGCGACGACGGGCGTGCCGGCCGGGACGGCGGTGGCCTCGGCGGCGGCCGGGCAGACCTCGCCGAGCCGGGTGCCGGGCCGCACCACCTCCGGGAGGACGCCCGCGGGCAGTCCGGTGAGGTCGGGCCACGCCTCGCGGTGCACGTCGTAGGCCGTCTTCAGGGCGTGGCTGGAGTCGCTGGGCACCGGGCGGCCGACCAGCCGGGCGGTGATCACGTCCGGCTGGTGGGCGACCCGGCCCGGGCCGTGCGCGCGGACCAGCCAGCGCACCTTGGGCAGCGCCCAGGTGTCCTGCACCGCGAGTCCGGCGGAGCGCAGCCGGCCCGCCTCGGCGGCGGCCCGCCTGTCGTCGTACATCAGCGCGGGGCTCACCGGGCGGCCGCCGTCGTCCGTGAGCAGCACGGTCCCGGACGTCCCGCACACCGCGACCCCGGCGACCCGGACCCGTGCCCCGGCGAGCGCCGCCCGGCAGGCCGCGCCCACCGCCGCCCACCACTCCGCCGGGTCCTGCTCGTGCCGCGCCCCCTCCCGGCGCCCCCGGGTGAGCGGCGCCGCGCCGCTGCCGGGCACCCTGCCGTCGGCCGTCACCAGCAGCGCCCGTACCCCCTGCGTGCCGAGGTCGATCCCGAGCCACGCCTCATCCATCCGAACCTCCGCTCTTCGCGACCGGTCCTGTGAACTTCCCACGCTCTTTTGAGATTTCCCCCTGCTTTCCCCGTGCGCAAGGGATTGACGCCGTTTCAGCGCCGATACACCCTCTGGTGTCGGGCCGACTCGCACGGTGAACCGCCACGGCCCCACCGCCCCACCGACGGAGGTCCCGGATGGACAAGGCACCACGGGGACCCGCGGCCCGCCAGGCCGCCCTGGCCGGACTCGTCCTCGCCGAGGGCTCGGCGAGCGCGGCGGAGCTGGCCGAGCGGTTCGGGGTGAGCCTGATGACCATCCACCGGGACCTGGACGAGCTGGAACGGCAGGGCATCGTACGGAAGTTCCGCGGCGGGGTGACCGCGCAGCCGTCCGGGGTGTTCGAGTCCAACGTGCAGTACCGGCTGAAGACCATGCGCCCGCAGAAGGCCGCGCTCGCCGAGCGGGCCATGCGGCAGATCGAGCCCGGCATGGCCGTCCTGCTGGACGACTCCACCTCCACCCTGGAGATAGCGCGCCGGCTGCGGCTCGGCCGGGTCACCCCGCTCACCGTCGTCACCAACTTCCTGGAGGCGATCAACCTCCTCGCCGACCAGCGGGGCATCCGTCTGATGGCGCTCGGCGGCGACTACGACCCGCTGCACTCCTCCTTCCTCGGGGTGTCCTGCGTGGAGGCCGTCGGCCGGCTCCGCGTCGACGTCGGCTTCGTGTCCACGTCGGGCGTGCACGACGGCTACGCCTACCACCAGGAGCAGCACATCGTCTCGGTGAAGCGGGCGATGCTCGACATCGCCGCCCGCAACGTCCTGCTCGCCGACCACACCAAGCTGGGCCGGGTCGCCCTGCACCGGGTGGCCCCGCTCTCCCGCTTCGACCTGCTGCTGGTGGACGACGGGGCCGCCCCGGAGGCGCTGCGCGACCTGGACGAGCACGAGGTGCGCTACGAGGTGTGCGCCACCGGGGACGGGGGAGGGCGATGACCGCGCCGGAGCCACGTGAGCCGCGCACGACCCGCCGGTCGCGGGGACCGGCCCCTGCCTTCGACGCCGAGACGGGAGATTTCCTCAGATGACCTCCAGTGGTGTGCGTGTGGTGGCCGCCGGCGACCACTTCGTCCTGCCGTCCCTGATCACGGCCGCGCTCGCGGAGGAGGCCGACTGCGCGGTGCGGGAGCTGACCCTGGGCTGGCCGCTGGAGCCGTTCGGGCCGGTGGCCGAGGTGAGCGAGGCGAGCGACGCCGAGGACGAGCTGATCGCGGCCCTCGACGGCGCCGAGGTGCTGGTCACCCAGATGGGACCAGTCACCGAACGCGTCCTCGCCGCCTGCCCGGCGCTGCGGCTGGTCGTCGTCTGCCGGGGCGGACCGGTCAACGTCAACCTGGAGGCGGCCGGGCGGCACGGCGTGCGGGTGTGCTTCGCGCCGGGCCGCAACGCCGCCGCCACCGCCGAGTTCACCGTCGGCCTGCTGCTCGCCGCCCTGCGCCGCATCCCGCAGGCCCACGACCTCCTGGCCCGGCAGGGCAGTTGGGCCGGTGCCTCGTACTACACCTACGAGCACAGCGGCCTGGAACTGGAGGACCTGCCCGTCGGACTCGTCGGCTACGGCGCGGTCGGCAGCCGGGTCGCCCGGGTGCTGTGCGCGTTCGGGGCGCGGGTGATGGTGTACGACCCGTACGTGCGCGGCGAGGTGCACGGGCTGCGCCTGTCGTCGCTGGACGACCTGCTGCGCCGCTCCGCCGTCATCACCCTGCACGCCCGGCTCACCGCCGAGACCCGCGGTCTGCTCGGCGCCCGCGAGCTGGCGCTGCTGCCACCGGGCGCGGTGGTGGTCAACGCGGCCCGCGGTCCGCTGCTGGACGAGGACGCGCTGTGCGACGCGCTGGCCGAGGGGCGGCTGTCGGCGGCGGCGCTGGACACCTTCGCCCGCGAACCGCTGCCGCCGGACTCCCGGCTGCGCGCGCTGTCCGACCGGGTGGTGCTCACCCCGCACCTGGGCGGCGCCAGCCGTGCGGTGGCGGAGAAGGCCGCCCGGATCGCCGCCGCCGAGGTAGGCCGCTGGATACGCGGGGAGCCCCTCGCGCACTGCCTCCGATAAGGGCCCACCCACCGCTGGCCACAACAGAGGAGTCGGCATGTTCGTCGGGATCGATGTGGGGACCTCGCTGGTGAAGGCCGCCGCCTTCGACCGGGCCGGGCGGCAACTGGCCGTCGAGGCACGCCCGGTGCACCTCGAGGTGCGCCGGGGAGCCGTGGAGCAGGACATGCGGGAGGTGTACGCGGCCGTCGTCGGTGTGCTGCGGACGCTGACCGGGCGGCTGGAGGCGCCCGTGGAGCTGGCCGGGCTGACCGGACAGGGCGACGGGGTGTGGCTGGTGGACGCGGCGGGCCGCCCGGTGCGGCCGGCGCTCTCCTGGATGGACGGCCGGGCGCACGAACTGGTGGACCGGTGGCTGGCGGACGGCACCTTCGAGACCGTCTTCCGGCGCACCGGCAGCGCGATGTTCCCGGGCTGCCCGGGACCGCTGCTGGCCTGGCTGGACCGGCACGAACCGCAGGCCCTGGACGCCGCCGCGGCGGCCGTCTACTGCAAGGACATGGTGTTCCAGCGGCTGACCGGCGCCGAACGGGCCGTGACGGACGCGTCGGACGCGTCGATGCCGTTCCTGGACCCGCGCTCACGGGCGTACGACGAGGGGGTGCTGGACCTCCTCGGCCTCGGCCACCGGCGCGGGCTGCTCCCGGACATCGGCGATCCGATCGCGACCGGCGAGGCGGGCGGCGAGGGCCTGCCCGCCGGGACCCCGCTGGCGAACGGCCCGTACGACCTGCCCGCCTGCGCGCTCGGCGCCGGGGTCACCGCGCCCGGCGACGGCCTGCTGATCGTCGGCACCTGCCTGGCGAGCCTGGTCGTCACCACCGGGCTGGACCTGGACGGCGAACCGGCGGGGCTGTACATCTCCACCGACCGGCCCGGGCACTGGCTGCGCGCGATGCCCGCGATGGTCGGCACGGCGGCGCTGGACTGGGTGCTGCGCACCACCGGGGCCCGGCACGAAGAGCTGGACGACCTGCTGGTCGCCGCCCCGCCGGGCTCGTCCGGGGTGCGGGTGCTGCCGTACTTCGCGCCGTCCGGTGAGCGGGCGCCCTTCGTGGAGCCCGGGCTGCGGGCCGAACTGCTCGGGGTCTGCCTGGAGACGCGCCCCGCCGACCTGGTCCGGGCCACCTGCGAGGGCATCGGCTACGCGGC
Organism: Streptomyces sp. NPDC046881; assembly: GCF_040645015.1. NCBI lineage: Bacteria > Bacillati > Actinomycetota > Actinomycetes > Kitasatosporales > Streptomycetaceae > Streptomyces > Streptomyces sp. NPDC046881. The sequence continues at coordinate 17,677 of NZ_JBEYXJ010000082.1, forward strand.
CCGGCACTGCCTGGAGGCGGCGGGCCTGACCGGTTCGCTCGCGGTGTGCGGCGGCGGCACCCGCAGCCTCGCCTGGACGGGGCTGCTGGCCGATGTGCTGGGCCGGCCGCTGAAGGTGGTGGAGGGCGAGGTCGGCGCGCGGGGCGCGGTCCTCGCGGCCGCCGCCCGGTACGGCGTCCCCCTGGACACCGCCGCCTGGACCGGGCCGACCCGGGTGATCGAGCCGGACCCGGACCGGGCGGCGTACTACGCGAAGGGGTACGAGGAGCACCTGGAGCTGCTGGCGGCGGCACGGGACCGGGCCCGGCGCTGAGTGCTGCTCGTGAACCGCCGCGTCGGGCGTCTCCGGTGCCGGCGTCGCCTACAGGTTGCTGAAGTCGGGGCCCTTGGTGCGGGAGCGCTTGATCTCGTAGAAGCCCGGCACCGAGGCCACGGCGAGCGTGCCGTCCCACAGGCGGGCCGCCGCCTCGCCCTGCGGGGCGGGGGTGACGACCGGGCCGAAGAAGGCGATCTCCTCGCCGTCGGGGCCGGGCACCGCGATGACCGGGGTGCCGACGTCCTGGCCGACCTTCTCGATGCCCTCCTTGTGGGAGGCGCGCAGCTCCGACTCGTACGGGGTGGAGTCCCAGTGGTCCAGCAGGGATTCGGGCAGCCCCACGTCCTTGAGCGCGGCGGCCACGGCCGACTTCTCCGGGCCCTCGCCCCGGTTGTGGATGCGGGTGCCGAGCGCCGTGTAGAGGTCGCCGAGCACCGCTTCGCCGTGCTCCTGCTGGGCCGCGATGACGACGCGGACCGGGCCCCAGGCCTTGGTCGCGAGCATCTCGCGGTACTCCTCGGGCAGCTCGTCGAGGCGGTTCTCGTTGAGCACGGCGAGGCTCATCACATGCCAGCGGACCTCGATGTCGCGGACCTTCTCCACCTCCAGCACCCAGCGGGAGGTCATCCAGGCCCAGGGGCACAGCGGGTCGAACCAGAAGTCGACGGGGGTCTTGTCCGACATGTCTCTCCTCGTCAGGAACTCTTTCCCCGGGAAACGCCGCGGTCCGCGCTGCCATTCCCCGTCCCCCCTGTCAGGGGCGCATGGCAGGATCGGTCCTGTTCAGCCGCCATCCGCACGATCACGAGGGAGTGCCGTCCGTGCCCGGTGAGAATCTGTCCCGCGACGAGGCCCGGGAGCGGGCCGCCCTGCTGTCCGTCGACGGCTACGAGGTGTCCCTGGACCTGCGGTCCGCCGTCGGCGACGCGGGCGGCGAGCCGCGCACGTTCCGCTCGGTGACCACCGTCCGCTTCCGCTGCGCCGAGCCGGGGGCGTCGAGCTTCGCCGATCTGATCGCGCCCGGCGTGACCTCCGTGTCGCTCAACGGCCGGGACCTGGACCCGGGCGAGGTCTTCGACGGCTCCCGGATCGCGCTGGAGGACCTGGATGCGGAGAACGAGCTGGTGGTGGACGCGCAGTGCGCCTACTCGCGCACCGGCGAGGGCATGCACCGCTTCGTCGACCCGGAGGACGGCGAGGTCTACCTCTACACGCAGTACGAGCCGGCCGACGCCCGCCGGGTGTTCGCGAACTTCGAGCAGCCGGACCTGAAGGCGCCGTACCGCTTCGAGGTGCGGGCGCCCGAGGGCTGGACGGTGTGGAGCAACGGCGCGGGCGAACTCGTCGACGGGGTGTGGCGGTTCGCGGAGACCAAGCCGATCTCGACGTACATCACGTGCGTGGTGGCGGGCCCGTACCACTACGTGACGGACTCCTACACGCGCACCTTCGAGGACGGCACGAAGCTGGAGATCCCGCTCGGCGCGATGTGCCGCAAGGGTCTCGCCCCGCACTTCGACGCGGACGACGTGTTCCTGGTGACCAAGCAGGGCCTGGACTTCTTCCACGACCACTTCGACCACCCGTACCCGTTCGGGAAGTACGACCAGGCGTTCGTGCCCGAGTACAACCTGGGCGCGATGGAGAACCCGGGCCTGGTGACCTTCCGCGAGGAGTACATCTTCCGCGGGAAGGTGACGCAGGCGTCGTACGAGGCGCGGGCCAACGTCATCCTGCACGAGATGGCGCACATGTGGTTCGGCGACCTGGTCACCATGGAGTGGTGGGACGACCTGTGGCTGAAGGAGTCCTTCGCGGACTTCATGGGCACGTTCGCGAACGTGGGCGCGACCCGTTTCAAGGACGCGTGGACCACCTTCGCCAACCGCCGCAAGGCGTGGGCGTACCGCGCGGACCAGCTGCCGTCCACGCATCCGATCACGGCGGACATCCGTGACCTGGAGGACGCCAAGCTGAACTTCGACGGCATCACCTACGCCAAGGGCGCCTCGGTGCTCAAGCAGCTGGTGGCGTACGTCGGCCAGGACGCCTTCCTGGAGGGCGCCCGGCGTTACTTCAAGCGCCACGCGTACGGCAACACGCGCCTGGGCGACCTGCTGTCGGTGCTGGCCGAGACCAGCGGCCGGGACATGACGGCGTGGTCGCGGTCCTGGCTGCAGACGGCCGGGGTGAACACGCTGACCCCGCAGGTGCTGCTGGACACCGAGGGCGGCCGGATCGCGGAGCTGGCGATCCTCCAGGAGGCCCCCGAGTCGCACCCGGAGCTGCGTCCGCACCGGATCGCGGTGGGCCTGTACCGCCGTACGCCCGAGGGGGCGCTGCAGCGGTACGCGCGCGTGGAGACGGACCTGCACGAGCCGCGCACGGTGGTGGCGGAGCTGGCGGGCGCCGAGGCGCCGGAGCTGGTGCTGGTCAACGACGACGACCTGACCTACTGCAAGGTCCGGTTCGACGAGACCTCGCTGGAGACGCTGCGGTCCGGCCTGGGCGGGCTGACGGACCCGCTGGCGCGCGCCCTGTGCTGGTCGGCGCTGTGGAACCTGACCCGGGACGGGCTGCTGCCGGCGCGGGACTTCGTCGACCTGGTGCTGCGGTTCGCGGGCCGCGAGTCGGACATCGGCGTGCTGCAGATGCTGCACGCCTGGGCGAACACGGCGCTGGTGCACTACGCGGCGCCGGCGTGGCGGGAGACCGGCGGGGAACTGCTGGCCGAGGGGGCGCTGCGGGAGCTGCGGGCGGCCGAGGCGGGCAGTGAGCACCAGCTGGCCTGGGCGCGGTTCTTCGCGGCGGTGGCCTCCGCCGAGCCGGACCTGAAGCTGCTGGCCGACCTGCTGGACGGCACCACCGCGATCGAGGGTCTGGAGGTGGACCAGGAGCTGCGCTGGGCGTTCCTGGAGCCGCTGGCCGCGCACGGGGCGGCGGACGAGTCGGCGCTGGCGGCGGAGCTGGCCCGGGACGACACGGCGTCGGGCAAGCGGCACCAGGTGCGCTGCCTGGCCGCGCGGCCGTCGGCGGCGGTCAAGGCGCAGGCGTGGGCGCAGGTGGTGGAGTCCGATGCGCTGTCGAACGCGCTGGTGGAGGCGACGATCTCGGGCTTCCAGCAGCCCTCGCAGCGGGAGCTGATCGCGCCGTACGCGCAGCTGTACTTCGCGGCGATCGAGCGGGTGTGGCGGGAGCGGTCGATCCAGATCGGCATGGACGTGGTGCGGGGTCTGTTCCCGGCGTACCAGGACCGGCCGGAGACGCTGGACGCGACGGACGCGTGGCTGCGGGCGCACGAAGACGCGGCGCCGGCGCTGCGCCGGCTGGTGCTGGAGGCGCGGGACGACCTGGCGCGGGCACTGCGCGCACAGGAGTGCGACGCGGCGGCCGACGACCGCTGAGCTTTGGCCTGGGCTTCGGCCCGGGCTTTCCCGGGCGGTGACCGTTACGAGATTCGGTCAAATCTAGCCGTAACCCCTGGTCCGCACCCGATCGGACCAGGGGTTTTCCCTCTCCCTTCGGCATCCGAACACCTGACCTTTAGTCCCGTCTTGTCCGCATTTCTCGACGGACGTGTAACAGCGGTTAAGGGTGTGCCCGGGCGCGGGAATCCCGAGGCCATGACCCACAACACCCCGCTCTCCCCCCGCCCCCTGCGCCACCTCTCCGACGTCCACCGCCGCGTCCTGACGACGGCCCAGCTGCGCGCCCACGGCGTGACACCGGCCGAGCTGTCCGAGCAGTGCCGGGCCGACGGCCCCTGGCGGGAGCTGCTCCCGAACGTGGTCCTGCTGCACCCGGGCCCGCCCACCGGCGAGGAACGGCTGCACGGGGCCCTGCTGTACGCGGCCCGCGCCACCGAGCCGGCCGTCCCGGCCCAGCCGACCGCCGACAGCCCGCACCGGCCGCTGTACAGCGAGGCGGTGCTCACCGGCCTCGCCGCGCTGACCCTGCACGGTTTCTCGTCCACCCCGCCGCTGTCCTCCGTGGACCACGTGGACGTCCTGGTCCCGCGCTCGCGCCGGCTGCGCTCCGCCGGTTACGTGCGGGTGCTGCGCACCCCGTCCCTGCCCGCCCCGCAGGCGGTGTCGGGCCTGCCGGTGGCACCGGTGCCGCGGGCGCTGGCGGACGCGGTGGCGGAGCTGACGGACGCGCAGGCGGTACGGCGGCTGCTCACCGAGGCGGTGCGCGGCGGCCACTGCGAACCGGCGGCCGTGGTGCGTGAGCTGACCCTGGCGAAGCTGCTGCACCGCCCGCACCTGGTGGACGCGGTGGACGCGCTGGTCGCCGAGGGCCGCTCGATCGCCGAGGACCGCCTGTACCGGATGGTCCGCGAGTACGGCCTGCCCGACCCGGTCTGGAACGTCGACCTGCGCCTGCCCGGCGGCCCCGACCTCGGCGGCCTGGACGCCTACTGGCCGGACCATGCGGTCGCCCTCGAACTCGACACCCGCGCCCCCCGGCAGGGCCACCGGCAGGACGACGACGCGCTGTGGTCGGAGTACGCCCGCAAGCGCGAGCACCTGGAGCGCCTCGGCATCACGGTCGTGCACATCACGCCGAGGAAGCTCCGGGAATCCCTGGAGCAGCAGGCGGCGGTGGTGCGGACCGCGCTGATGGCGTCCGGGGACCGCGACCCGGCCGCGTACGTCCTGGTACTGCCCCGGTAGTGACGGACCGGGGCGGCACCGGGAGGGGCCGAGGGCCCTCAGGAGGGGAGAGGAGGGGCCGCCGGGCCGGACCGGCGGCCCCTCCTCATGCGTACCGCCACCCGTCCACCGGTGCTGCGCCGGCCGGGTGAGGGTTCACCGGAACGGACGAGCAGGGCGGGCGGCCGGGGAGCCGGCCACGGTACAGGAGAGTCATGAGACACCCCCGAATAGCGGCAGGCGCGTGCTCCCTCCTCCTCGCGGCCGCCTGCGCGTTCGCCGATCCCGCGACGGCACAAGTGACACCCCGCACCGTGGCCGGCGGCTACGTGGCCCTCGGCGACTCCTACTCCTCCGGCGCCGGAGCCGGCGACTACCTGGCCGCCGGCAAGGAGTGCAAGCGCAGCAGCCGGGCCTTCCCCGTGCTGTGGGCCGAGGCCCACGCGCCGTCCTCCTTCACCTTCGCCGCGTGCAACGGCGCCGGCGCCGACGACGTCCTGACCGACCAGCTCGGCCATCTCAGCCCGCGCACCGGACTGGTCACGCTCACCGTCGGCGGCAGCGACACGGGCTTCGTCTCCGTCATCGCGAAGTGCGCGCTGGGCGGCGCCGAAGGATGCCTGTCCGCCGCCTCCCTGGCCCGCACCACCATGGACGGGTCCCTCGCCGGCAACCTCGACCGGCTCTACTCGGCCATCCGGAACAGGGCCCCCGCCGCCCGTGTCGTCGTGCTCGGCTACCCGCACCTGTACCACCTCCAGGGCGCCTGCGCGCTGGGCCTGCCGGACGGCGAACGGGCCACCCTGAACGACGCCGTGGACCACCTCAACGCCGTCATCGCCCGGCGTGCCACCGCCCACGGGTTCACCTTCGCCGACGTCACCGCCGCCTTCGCCGGGCACGAGATCTGCTCGGACCGGCCCTGGCTGCGCGGTGTCGACGTGCTGGCGATCACCGAGTCCTACCACCCGACGGCACCGGGACAGTCCCTCGGCTACCTGCCGGCGCTCACCCGGGTGGCGGGGTGAGACGCCGGCGGGCAGAACTCCTTCTCGACCACGTCCGAGGTCTCCCCGGCCCAGTCGCCGTTGAGGTTGACCGCCAGTGAGTGCCGGCCGTCCGCCGTCGTCTCCGCCTCGGACAGCGAGCCGTGGATCCCGCCGGTGTGGCCCCAGACGTGGACGCCGCAGGCCAGCCGGGTGTCCATGAGCCCCAGGCCGTAGCGGATGTTCGGCGCGACCTTGGTGTCCACCGTGGTCTTCATCTCCTTCAGCTGCCGCGGCGGGAGCAGCTCGCCGCGGAGCAGGGCGCCGTAGAAGCGGGACAGGTCGGCGGAGTCGGAGATCATCTCGCCGGAGGCGGAGGCCAGGGACGGGTTGAGTTCGGTGACGTCGTACACCGGGCCGCCGGGGACCTTGAACGTCGAGTACGCCCTGCTGCGCGGCCGCGGCAGGGTGACCCTGGTGCCGGGCACGGAGGTGGCCCCCAGGTGCAGCGGGGCGATGATCCGCCGGGTGATCTCGGTGCCGTACGGGCGGCCCGTCACCTTCTCGATCACCATGCCGGCGAGCACGTAGTTGGTGTTGGAGTACCCCCAGGAGGTGCCCGGCGCGAAGTCCGGCTCGTGCCGCAGCGCGAGGCCGACCAGGTGCCGCGGGGTGAGGGTGTCGTAGCGGTGCTCGGCGAAGCCGGCCGCGGTGAAGTAGTCGCGGCGGAACTCCGGGTCGTCGAGGTAGTCGTGGATGCCGCTGGTGTGGTTCAGCAGCTGCCGGAGGGTGACCTCGCGGCCGTCGTGGCCGTGGCCGCGGACCACGCCCGGCAGCCACCGCTCCACCGAGTCGTCCAGGGAGAGCCGGCCCTCCGCCTCCAGCTGGAGCAGGACGGTGGCGACGAAGGTCTTGGTGATGCTGGCGACGCGGTAGTGGTCGGCGGCCGAGCGCGGCCTGCCGGTGCGGGTGTCGCCCACGCCGGCCGTGGCGGACCAGGTGCCGTGGCCGTCCCGCGCGGTGGCGGTCGCGCCGGGGGCGCCGGCCGTGACGGCCGCTTCGAGGGCCTCCCGGGTCGCGGTGTGCCCGGGGGACGCGGGTCCGGCCGCGACGGCCGGACCCGCGAGGGCCGCCGAGAGGAGCAGGACGGTGGTGCCCACCAGAGCCGTGCGTACGCGCATGTCTTCCCCAACCTGTGGTGTGCGGTGCGGTCGGGGGGAGGGACCCGGGGGTGTTGTGCGAAGGTTGCCCGCATGTAGACCGGTTGAGTGACTTTCAGCCCTTCTTCAGCACCAGCTCGGTGTTCCGGTCGGCCGCACCGCCGGCGAGGGTCGTGTTGGCGCCGGGGGCGTTGTAGGACAGCTCGCGGTAGAGGGCGGCGAGGCCGGTCTGGGAGAGGTCGGCGTAGTCGGTGCGGTGCGGGGCCGCGGACTCGATCAGCGTGGTGAACAGGGAGACGGTGCCGTCCTTGTTGTCGACCAGCTCGATGATCCGGGCGAGCTGCGGGTAGTCGACGTGCGAGGCGGTGGAGATCTCCCAGAAGGAGCGCCCGCCGGAGGCCCGGTGCGGGGTGATGACGTTCTTGTGGATGTGGCCGTTCACCCAGGCCAGCACGTTGGCGTGGGCGGACAGCACGGAGATCACCTCGGCGCCGTCGTGCCGCCGCTCCCCCGGGCGGGCCGGGTCGGGCCGGGTGTTGGTCATGGTCTTGCTGGTGTGGTGGCTGAAGACGACGGCGTAGGAGTCCTTGTTGTCCTTCAGCGTCCGGTCGAGCCACTTCAGCTGGGCGGTGCCGACGGAGCCCTCGTAGTGGCCGCCGGCGTCGGTGGTGTCGAGGCTGATGCCGATGACGTCGTCGGAGATGCGGAAGGCGTAGTACTGGGTGCCCGCGTCCAGGTTCGCCGAGGAGTAGCCGTGGCCGACCGGGCCGTGCCCCTGGTGGGCGGGGTCGAGGTGGGCCTTCAGGTAGTCGGCCTGGGTGTACGGGGCGCGCTTCTCGTCCGGCGTGACCGAGCGCATCGAGCGGGCGTGGGCCTTGAGGAAGTCGCGGTAGCCGGCCCCCTTGGGGTCCTTGGCGTTCTTGATGGCGTCCTGGAGCTTCTTGGCGTCGGCGGCGGAGACGCTCATCAGCTTCTTCCCGCCGATGGCCGCCTCGGCGAGGTAGCGGTCGCCGTGGGAGCCGTAGCAGCCGAGCGGCAGGGCGTCGTGGTTGCCGACGGTGGAGTACCAGGGCAGGCCGAGCCCGGGGCTGCGCACCTCGCGGACCGCGGCGGCCAGGAACTGCTCCAGGTGGGGGAAGCCGAGCGCCTTGTCGTGGTCGCGGGTGGCGGAGCCGGGCTGCCAGTACAGCTTCAGCCCGCTGTTCTGCACGCCCTCGTAGTGCCCGGGGTCGCCGGAGTTCGGGCTGATCCGGCCGCCGCTCATCACCTTCATGAACCACTCCAGTTCGGAGTGGGCGTTGTTGTCGGTGTTGTCGCCGGTCGTCATCACGAAGTGCAGCGGGGCACCCGTGACGGGCGCGCCGCGCAGCGCGTTGACCCGCTCCACGAGGGAGATCGCGCCGGGCACGGTCAGCGCCTCGTGCGGGCGCCAGGCGTGCACGTCGTGGGAGCGCAGGTACTCCAGGCGCAGCGGGTGCTGGACGTCCATCAGGTGCAGGTCGGTGAACTGCACGAACGCGGCCAGGGCGGTGCGGCGGCCCGCCCGGCCGGACCGGGGCGCGGCCAGCTCGTCGCGTACGACCCGCTTCCAGCCGGGCCCGTCGCCGAGGCGGCGGTATCCGGAGCCGTTCCGCGGGGCGGCGACGGAGGCGAGCGTGGTGCCCTTGGTGTAGGGGGCGAGCGGGGCCGCGGCGGAGGCCTGCCGGGACCGGGCGACCGGTGCCCCGGCGGGGGTGGCGGCCTGGCTGTCGGTGGGACGCAGGGCGTATCCGACGCCCGCGGAGAGCGAGACGGCTCCGGCGGCGGCGAGGACGGTACGGCGGTTGACCCCCGCAGCGGAGGTGGTGACAGAGCGTATGCGCGACATGGCGCGATCTCCCCGAGTGCGAACGCGTCGGCAGTGGTCGCGGGCCGTCGCGGACGCGAACGTCCCGCTCACTGTGGATCGTTGGCAGCGGGGATGGCCTGTGCGTGAACGCGGCGGCAACGCGCAGCGCCGATCACCGTACGTGGATCACGGGGTACCGGGCGCGGTCACGGAGTGGATCGCGGCCGGCCCGGGGCCGGTCACTCCTCGTTCATCTGCCGGGGTACGGGACGGTCCGCCAGGCGTCCGTGCGGTGGGCGTTCGCGCCACAGCCGCAGCGCGGTGTCGACCAGCCGGATGCGGGTCAGTGCGGGTACGGCGGCCAGGTCGTGCCAGGCGGCGAGGTCGGTGGAGCCGCCGACCTCGTAACGGAGTTCACCGCCGGTGATCTCGCCCTCGTAGACGATCCGCACCCCGTGGTGGTCGGTGCGGCGCGGCGGGCGCCCGCCGGGGAAGACGTGACGGGAGGAGTCGATGCCGAGCAGACCGGTCACCTCGATGCGGTAACCGGTCTCCTCCGCGACCTCGCGGCGGACGGTGTCGTACGGGTCCTCGCCGTGCTCCATGCCGCCGCCGGGCAGCACCCATTCGGGCCTGCCGTCGGGCGCCGGTGACCGGGCGAGCAGGATCTGTCCGTCACGGACGCACACGGCGTAGGCCGCCACCCTCAATTTCCGTCGCATGGGCGGACGTTAACGCGCCGGCTCCGGGTTGGCGGGCGAATATTCCGGCGCGGACCAGCGCAACGGCAGGGCGTCCGGGGTCCACCGGGCCTCGGTGAGGGTGAAGCGGACGGTACGGGTGCCGTCCTCGGCGAATCCGGTGCGGGCCTCGCCGGTCAGTTGGAGGGTGCTGCCCGTCTCCCAGTCCAGGAAGAGCAGGCCGGCGCGGGGGTCGGCGTGCAGGTTGCCCAGGCTGAGGAACATGGCGTTGCCGGAGTAGTCCGGCCAGGTCAGCTCGTGCGGCGAGGTGACCCGGACGAAGCCGGGGTTGCCGCCGCGGTGGCTGGCGTCGGCGCCGGCGCCGTGCACGGTGGCGAGGAAGAAGGTGTCGGCGGCCGCGATGAAGTCCGCTTCCGCGGTTCCGAGTCCGGTGAGGTGGCGGGGGGTGCCGGGGGTGCGGTCGACCGTCTCGTACGACTCCCTTCGCTGGATGTACTTGGGGCAGTTGGAGAAGACCTGGTCCGCGTCGACGGTGAAGCCGGTCGCGGTCGGCGTGAGGCGGCCGTTGAGGCGCATGCGGCGGCGGGTGCGGGGGTCCAGGGCGATGGTGCCGACGGCGGTTCCCCGGCCGAAGGGGTGAGCCGCGGTCACCGACACCCGCCGGGGCCCGGTCGCCCGGACGAAACCCGGTGTGCCGGTGAGGGCGTGCGCCCACACCCTTCCCGTCCCCGGGTCCGGCCCGCCGACGATCAGGAGGGGCTGCTGCGCCAGGAACGCCGCCGCGACCGGCTTGATGTCCTGGCCCAGGGAGCGGCCCACGTGGTCGGCGCGGTCCCGGACGCCGGCCCGGTCCTGCACGGCCCGCGACCCCGCGTGGTACACGCCCATGACTAGAAGAAGCCGCAGGTCGGGGCGGAGGCGTGCGGGGCGGGGGCGCTCTCGGCGCCGTGCGGGACGGAGATCTCCAGGCGGGTGCCGTCCGGGTCGTGGAAGAAGATGCCGCCGGAGGCCGAGCCCTCCCGGTGGGCGACCACACCCTCGTGGGCGAACTCCACCCCGGCGGCCTTGAGCGCCGTCTCGTACTCCCGGACCCGGTCGAGGGAGTCGGCGGTGAACGCGAGGTGGTGCAGTCCGGCCCGGCCACCGTCGTACGACCCCTGCGCCTGCTGCCAGAGGGTGAGGACGGGCTGGTCGCCGTCGGCGCCGAGGAACGCGTAGCGCCGGTCGTCCTCCTTCCCCTCGGCGAGCAGGACGAAGCCGAGGACGTCCCGGTAGAAGGCGAGCGAGCGGTCGAGGTCGGTGACGTTCAGGCCGGTGTGGCCGGTGCGCAAGGTCATGGCTGTCCCTTCGGCGTGCCCTTGCCGGGCATGCATATCTAACCGTTGAACCTCACGTTAGAGGGTTAGTTCCGGACGCGTCAACCGGTCACGTACGCTTGACTGGTTAGTCGAGGAGGAGTGCCCGATGTCCACCGCCCCCGATCCCCGCCCGCTCACCGGCGAGCCGCTCGCGCTCGACCTGCTCAACACCCGGTGGAACCGGGACGGCGCCCCCCAGGACCTGCTCGCGGACACCGCGGGGCTGGCGGTGTGGCTCACGGGCAACGGGCTGGCAGGGGACCACCCGGCCGACGCGGAGGTGCTGCGCCACCTGCGCACCGCCCGCGAGGCGATCAAGGCAGCGGTGGACGGGTCGCCGCATCGGGCGGCGCCGCTCGTGGACGCCGTACTGGAGCACGGGCGGATCCGGGCCCGGCTCACCGCCGGCGGCCCGGCCGAGGAGCCCGAGTTCGCCGACCCCGCCTGGGGTCCGGCCTGGCTCGCCGCCCGCAGCTACCTGGACCTGCTCACCCGGGCCCCGGAGCGGATCCGCACCTGCGCCGGCGGCAGCTGCATCCTGTACTTCTTCGACACCTCCCGGAACGGCACCCGCCGCTGGTGCTCGATGGCCGCGTGCGGCAACCGGGCCAAGGCGTCCCGGCATTACGCGCGTTCGAAGGAGCACTGACCGGAATCCGGGCCGAACCGGCACGATTCCGCCCGGATCCCATCGCGGGTTTTCCCCATACATTCATTTCGATTCGGTCAACGGTCACCAAAATCAGGACCCTTGGGCCAGGCTGAGCGCTCTCGTTCGCTCGTTCCTTGACCTGAGGGATGCCGATGACCCACACGCCCGAGCGTGATCCCATACCCGGCCCGAGACGCCTGGCCCGCATAGCCGTGGCCGTGGGCGTGGTGGCCGCCCTCTCCGCGGCCGGGCCGATACCCCTGGCCCTCGCCGCCGACACCCCGCCCGCCCCGGCCGCCGACCCCGGCGTGAAGTCCGCCCACGACAAGCTCGGTTCGGACGACGCCGCCCTGCTCGCCGAGGCCAAGGCCGACGGCGACAAGAACGTCACGATGATGATCGCGACCTCGCCCGGGAAGACGGAGCAGGTCGCCGGGGAACTGGACGCGGTCGAGGGCGGCCTGGTGGGCCGTACCGACGACAGGCTCGGCTACGTCCGCGCCACCGTCCCGACGGGCCGGGCGGAATCGGCCATCGCCGCCGCCGCGAAGCTCTCCTCCGTCCAGGCGATCGACCTCAAGCAGGAGATCCCGCTCGACGACCCGGCGCCGAACGGCGCCAAGTCCGCGGCCGGCAAGGGCACCTACCCCGCGCCGGGGAAGAAGACCCCCGCCGCGAACCCGTACAACCCGTCCTTCGAGACCGGTGCCGTCGACTTCGTCGAGGACCACCCGAAGGCGGACGGCCGCGGCATCACCATCGGCATCCTGGACTCCGGCATCGACCTGGGCCACCCCGCGCTGCAGAAGACCACCACCGGCGAGCGGAAGATCGTCGACTGGGTGACCGCGACCGACCCGGTCGCCGACGGCGACGGCACCTGGCGCCGGATGACCACCGGCGTCGCCGGCCCGTCCTTCTCGATCACCACCGCCTCGCAGGGCACGGAGAAGTTCACCGCGCCCGAGGGCTCGTACAAGTTCAACTACATGTACGAGTCGGCCACCGCCGGCGGCGACGAGAAGGGTGACCTCAACCGCGACGGCGACACCACCGACGCCTGGGGCGTGCTGTACGACCCGGCCGCCGGCACGGTCCGCGTCGACACGAACGACAACCTGGACTTCACCGACGACACGCCGATGAAGCCCTACAAGGACGACTACCAGGTCGGCTACTTCGGCACCGACGACCCGGCGACGGACGTCGCCGAGCGCGTCCCGTTCGTGGTCGAGACCCGCAAGGACGTCGTCTACAACTCCTCCGGCGCCAAGGCCGACTACGTCAACATCGGCGTCATCGAGTCCGAGCACGGCACCCATGTCGCCGGCATCACCGCCGCCAACGGCCTGTTCGGCGGGAAGATGAACGGCGCGGCCCCGGGCGCCAAGCTGGTCTCCTCGCGGGCCTGCACCTGGACCGGCGGCTGCACCAACGTCGCCCTCACCGAGGGCATGATCGACCTCGTCACCAAGCGCGGGGTCGACATCGTCAACATGTCGATCGGCGGCCTGCCCGCGCTGAACGACGGCAACAACGCACGCGCCGAGCTGTACACCCGGCTCATCGACACCTACGGCGTCCAGCTGGTGATCTCCGCCGGCAACTCCGGGCCCGGCGCCAACACCATCGGCGACCCCGGCCTGGCCGACAAGGTGATCTCGGTCGGCGCGGCGATCTCCAAGGAGACGTGGGCCGCCAACTACGGCTCGGCCGTGGAGAAGAAGTACGCGATGATGCCCTTCTCCTCGCGCGGCCCGCGTGAGGACGGCGGCTTCACGCCGACCCTGAGCGCGCCCGGTGCCGCGATCAACACCACCCAGACCTGGCTGCCGGGCTCCCCGGTCGCCGAGGCGGGCTACTCGCTGCCGGCCGGCTACTCGATGCTCCAGGGCACCTCGATGGCCTCCCCGCAGGCCGCCGGCGCCTCCGCGCTGCTGCTGAGCGCCGCGAAGCAGAAGGGCATCGACCTCACGCCCGCCAGGCTCCGCACGGCGCTGACCTCGACCGCCGACCACATCAAGGGTGTGCAGGCGTACGAGGAGGGCGCGGGCCTGATCGACATCGTGGACGCCTGGGACGCCGTCAAGGACGGCGCCACCGCCCACGAGTACACCGTCAAGGCCCCGGTCGACACCGCGATCGACTACGCGCTGAAGACCCCGGGCTTCGGCACCGGCCTGTACGACCGCGAGGGCGGCCTGAAGGCGGGCGAGAAGAAGACGTACGAGGTCACGATCACCCGCACCTCCGGCCCGGACAAGGCCGTCCGGCACGAGCTGCACTTCGCGAACAACGCCGGCGGCACCTTCCGGATCGTCGGCGACGACGACGTCAGGCTGCCGCTGAACCAGCCGGTCACCGTCAAGGTGCAGGCGGCCCCGGGGTCCGCGGGCGTCAAGAGCGCGATCCTGGAGGTCGACGACCCGCGGACCGAGGGCGTCGACCGGCAGATCCTGTCCACCGTCGTGGTCGCGGCCCCGGTGAAGTACACGTACTCCGCCTCCGGTTCGGTGCAGCGCAACAGCACGCGGTCGTACTTCGTGAGCGTGCCCGAGGGCGCGACGTCGCTGGAGGTCGCGATCGGCGGGCTGAAGGACAAGAGCCAGACCCGGTTCATCGCCATCCACCCGTACGGCGTCCCGTCCGACAACACCTCGACGCCGTACTGCTACAACAACTACCTCGACGGCAACGGCTGCAAGCCCGACGTGCGTTCCTACGCCGCCCCGCAGCCCGGCGTCTGGGAGGTCGAGGTCGAGTCCCGGCGTACCTCCCCGCTGCTCGACAACCCGTACCGGCTGGACGTCACCGTCCTCGGCGCGGCCTTCGACCCGGAGACGGTGACCGTCCCCGAGGCCAAGGTGGGCACCCCGGCCACCGCCTCCTGGAAGGTGACCAACCGGTTCGCCGCGCTGGACGGCAAGCTGACCGGCGGTCCGCTCGGCTCCGCCAAGACGACCCGCCCGGCCATCAAGGAGGGCGAGACCCAGACCACCACGGTGGAGGTCCCGGCCGGCGCGACCTCGCTCGACGTCGCCATCGGGGGTGTCTCCGACACGGCGGCCGACCTGGACCTGGCGGTGTACGACGCGTCCGGCAAGGAGGTCGGCAAGTCCGCCGACGGTGACTCGGAGGAGGCGGTGTCCGTGCCGTCCCCGGCCGCCGGCACCTACACCGTCGAGGTCGTGGGCTACTCCGTCCCGTCCGGCTCCACCGACTACGACTACCGGGACGTGTTCTTCTCCACCGCGCTCGGTTCCGTCACGGTCGACGGCTCGGCCCCGGTCGAGCTCGGCACGGGTGACTCGGCCACGGTGACCGGCCAGGTCACGGCCGCCGCCCAGGCCCCGGCCGGCCGTGAGTTCTTCGGCCGTGTCCAGCTGGTGAACAGCCGCGGCACGGTCGCGGGCACCGGCAGCGTGAAGATCGAGAAGGTCACGCCGTAACGGCCTGCCGCACTCGGGAGGGGCGGGCGTCCTGACGGACCCCGCCCCTCTTCACGTCCGCCGCCGTTCCGTCCGGCTCAGGGCGCGGTGGCGGAGGGGCAGGGGAGGGAGCGGGCGGCCGGCAGGGCGTCGGTGATCCAGTCCCGGTCCGCGGAGACGCGGGCGGCGCCGACGGACCACAGGGTCGCGTACCGCTCCCCCCGGCCGACACCGGCCAGCACGTGCTGGCCCGGGCGCGGGGCCGGCCGGGTGTCCGCGGCGAGCAGGAAACCGACCTCGGCCGGGCCGTGCGCGGGCTTGTAGGAGCGGATCACGGTCAGCGTGACCCGGCTCCCGGACGAGCCCTCGTCCCGCTCCACCTTCGTCACCGTGCCCTCCACGACCAGCCGCGCACAGGCCAGCTCGCGCTCCGGGTCCGCCGGACGGACGCTGGACGCCGCCTCCCGGCTCCCCGCGTCGCCCTTGGCCGACGCCCCGTTCGCGTCGTCCGCGCCACCGCCGGCCTGCGTCACCAGCCACCCGAAACCCAGGACCAGGGAGAAGGCCGCGGCGCCGGCGAGCGAGCCGAGCGCGATCCGCAGGGCCCGCCGGGGCCCGCCCGGCCGGCCCGGCCGCGGGGGCCGGGGCGGTCCGGCCGGGCGGGTACGGCCCCGGGGGCGGCGGGCGGGCGGGGGCGTGTCCTGCGGGGTGCGGATCTCCCCGGCCCCGGCAGGCGCCTCGGGCGCCCCCGCCTCTGCGGGCACCTCGTCCCCCGTCAGGGCCGCCGCCAGCCGGGCCAGTTCGTCCCGCAGCACGGCCACGTCGGCCTCGGCCGCCCGGTGCTCGGCGAGGAAGGCGGGGTCCCGCCGGGCCTCCTCCGGCAGGGGATCGCCGGTGATCGCGGCCATGAGGGCGTCCATGCCGTCGTACTCCCCGCGCCCACCGGCGCTCCCGGCGCCCCGTGCGTTCTCGTGGTCGGCGGTCATGTCACACCACCTCGTCCTCGTGCAGCCGGTCGCGCAGTGCGCGGACCGCCGTGTGCAGCCTGCTCTTGACCGTGCCCTCCGGGACGCCCAGCTCCTCGGCGATGGCCCGCACCGGCAGGTCCGCGAAGAAGCGCAGCACGACCACCTGCCGCTGGGCGGCGGGCAGCCCGTCCAGGCCCCGGGCGACCGCGAGCGACAGCAGGCTGGTCTCCTCGCCGGAGGCGTGCGCGGGTTCGCGCAGGGCGGCCAGCCGCTCCCCCAGCCGCTCCTGGCGCCGCTTGGCCCGGTGCCAGTCCATGGCCAGGTTGGAGGCGACCACCGCCGCCCACGCCGACACGTCCCGCGGCGCCTCGCGGCCGCTCGCGGCCCGCTCCAGCAGCCGCAGCCGGACCTGCTGCACCCCGTCCGGCAGGTCCGACTGCGGCACGCCGCCGAGCGCGAGCACCGCCCGCACCCGGCGTTCCTGGGCCGCGTCCAGCGGATCGTCGCCCGCCCGGTCCGTACCGGCGGCGTACACCCCCTGGTCGCGGCGCGCCCTTCCGCGCAGCACAAGCCACCCCCTCACGCGTTTGCCCCTACGACGTGGCAGCGGGCCGAAACGTTCGGCCGGTGCCGGACCGGCGCAGAGGCGTACGTCACACCTTCGTATGGGCCACGCCCGCACGGGCAGGGTCGGGACAGCACAGCTTCCGGCGCGGACCTGCGGCCGAGGGAATTTCTGCAGCTCAGCGGGGTGCCCGGCGAACGTCCGGAACCGCCGGGCGGCTGTTCGTGTCCCATTCCTCGGGCACACGGCACAAAGAATTGGACAGGTGGACCGGGGTCGGCCGCATGATGGAAAAGCCCCGGTCAGGCAAGAGACACAAAGAGGGAGTCGCTGTGAGGGTCGGAATCGTCGGAGCCACCGGTCAGGTCGGCACGGTCATGCGCGGGATCCTCACGGAGCGGAACTTCCCGGTCACGGAGCTGCGCCTGTTCGCCTCGGCCCGTTCCGCCGGGACCGTGCTGGACGGCGTGACGGTGGAGGACGCGGCGACCGCCGACTACACCGGCCTGGACATCGTGCTCTTCTCCGCGGGCGGCGCGACCTCCAAGGCGCTGGCCGAAAAGGTCGCCTCGCAGGGCGCCGTCGTGATCGACAACTCCTCGGCCTGGCGCAAGGACCCCGAGGTCCCGCTGGTGGTCTCCGAGGTGAACCCGCACGCGATCGCCGACCGGCCCAAGGGCATCATCGCCAACCCGAACTGCACCACGATGGCCGCGATGCCGGCGCTCAAGCCGCTGCACGAGGAGGCCGGCCTGGAGGCCCTGGTCGTCGCCACCTACCAGGCGGTGTCCGGCTCGGGCCTCGCGGGCGTGGCCGAGCTGCACGGCCAGGTGCAGAAGGTGGCCGCCGAGGCCGACAAGCTCACCCACGACGGCGCGGCGGTCGACTTCCCCGAGCCGAACGTCTACAAGCGCCCCATCGCCTTCAACGTGCTGCCCTTCGCCGGCAACCTCGTCGACGACGGTCTGAACGAGACCGACGAGGAGCAGAAGCTGCGCAACGAGTCCCGCAAGATCCTGGAGATCCCCGCCCTGAAGGTCTCCGGCACCTGTGTGCGCGTGCCGGTCTTCTCCGGCCACTCCCTCCAGGTGAACGCCCGCTTCGCCCGCCCGCTGTCCCCGGAGCGCGCCACCGAGCTGCTCGCGAAGGCGCCGGGCGTCGCCCTGTCCGACATCCCGACCCCGCTGCAGGCGGCCGGCCAGGACCCGTCGTACGTGGGCCGCATCCGCCGCGACGAGACGGTGGACAACGGCCTCGCCCTGTTCATCTCCAACGACAACCTCCGCAAGGGCGCCGCCCTGAACGCGGTGCAGATCGCGGAGCTGGTGGCGGCGGAGCTGTCCGGCAAGTAACCCGTACGGCTCATCAGGGGCGGCCCGGCCGGGCCGCCCCTTCCGTATGCCCGCGCCGGCACCGGTGCCGCCGGCAGCCTGTCCTAGCCCCGCCGCACCTCGTACAGGAAGCACCCGTACTCCACCGCCCGTACGTGCACCACCGCCACCTCCGGGTCGGCGAAGGCCTCCGTGAGGGCGGGTGCGAAGGCGTCCGCACCCGACACCAGCCGGCCGCCGAGGATGCGGCCGTCGGCCGAGTAGCGGCGCAGGGTGCGGTGGTCGTCGGTGAACGGCAGGGCGTCGCCGGCCGGGCCGGGGCACTCCTCGGCGTGGATGAAGACGGGCCCCTGCTCGTCGTAGGCACCGGGGTCGGCGCCCGTCTCGGCCGCCCAGCGGCGCAGCGGCGCGTACGAGACCAGGGCGATCGGCTCGCCCGGTGTGCTGTGGCGCAGGCAGCAGCGCAGCGGGGAGCCGCCCTCCGCGTCCGGCGCGGCGGCCATGGGCCGGCCGGCGTCGTCGGCGGTGCGCAGCTCCCTGAGGACCCCGGCCGGGACGGGGCGCACGGTGTATGTCGTCATGCGCCCAGCGTCCCGCCGCCGCGGCGCGCCCACCGGCGGGATGCGGACATCGCGTTCCCCGTCGGTCCCATGGAAGGATGACGCAACCGACACATAACGAGGAGATGACCGCGTGCCTGGCACAAACCTGACTCGCGAAGAGGCGCAGCAGCGGGCCGAGCTGCTCACCGTTGACTCGTACGAGATCGATCTCGACCTCTCCGGCGCGCAGGAGGGCGGTACCTACCGGTCCGTGACCACGGTGCGCTTCGACGTGGCCCGCGGCGGTGCCGCGTCCTTCATCGACCTGGTGGCCCCGGAGGTCCACGAGGTGGTGCTCAACGGCGACCGGCTGGACCCCGCCGACGTCTTCGAGGACTCGCGGATCGCGCTGCCGGAGCTGCTCCAGGGGCCCAACGTCCTGCGGGTGGTCGCGGACTGCGCCTACACCAACACCGGCGAGGGCCTGCACCGCTTCGTCGACCCGGTGGACGAGCAGGCCTACCTGTACACGCAGTTCGAGGTCCCGGACGCCCGCCGCGTCTTCGCCTCCTTCGAGCAGCCCGACCTGAAGGCCACCTTCCAGTTCACCGTGAGGGCGCCCGAGGGCTGGACCGTCATTTCCAACTCGCCGACCCCGGAGCCCAAGGACAACGTCTGGGTCTTCGAGCCGACCCCGCGGATCTCGACGTACATCACCGCGCTGATCGTCGGCCCGTACCACTCCGTGCACAGCGTGTACGAGAAGGACGGCCAGTCCGTGCCGCTCGGCATCTACTGCCGTCCCTCGCTCGCCGAGTTCCTCGACTCGGACGCGATCTTCGAGGTCACGCGGCAGGGCTTCGACTGGTTCCAGGAGAAGTTCGACTACGCGTACCCGTTCGAGAAGTACGACCAGCTGTTCGTGCCCGAGTTCAACGCGGGCGCGATGGAGAACGCGGGCGCGGTCACCATCCGCGATCAGTACGTCTTCCGGTCCAAGGTGACCGACGCGGCGTACGAGGTGCGCGCCGAGACCATCCTGCACGAGCTGGCCCACATGTGGTTCGGCGACCTGGTCACCATGGAGTGGTGGAACGACCTGTGGCTGAACGAGTCGTTCGCCACGTACACGTCGATCGCGTGCCAGGCCGCCGCTCCCGGCTCCCGCTGGCCGCACTCGTGGACCACGTTCGCCAACTCGATGAAGACCTGGGCGTACCGGCAGGACCAGCTGCCGTCCACGCACCCGATCATGGCGGACATCCGCGACCTGGACGACGTGCTCGTCAACTTCGACGGCATCACGTACGCCAAGGGCGCGAGCGTGCTCAAGCAGCTCGTCGCGTACGTCGGCGAGGACGAGTTCTTCAAGGGCGTGCAGGCCTACTTCAAGCGGCACGCGTTCGGCAACACCCGCCTGTCCGACCTGCTGGGCGCGCTGGAGGAGACCTCCGGCCGCGACCTGAAGACCTGGTCGAAGAAGTGGCTGGAGACGGCCGGCATCAACATCCTCCGCCCGGAGGTGGAGACCGACGCCGAGGGCCTGATCACCTCCTTCGCCGTCCGCCAGGAGGCCCCGGCGCTCCCGGCCGGCGCCAAGGGCGAGCCGACCCTGCGCCCGCACCGCATCGCGATCGGTCTGTACGACCTCTCCGACGCCGGCAAGCTGGTGCGCACCGAGCGGATCGAGCTGGACGTGGACGGCGAGCTGACCGCCGTACCGCAGCTGGCGGGCAGGCACCGCCCGACGGTGATCCTGCTCAACGACGACGACCTGTCGTACGCGAAGGTCCGCCTCGACGAGGAGTCCCTGCGGGCCGTCACCGAGCACCTGGGCGACTTCGAGGCGTCCCTGCCGCGCGCCCTGTGCTGGGCGTCGGCCTGGGACATGACGCGGGACGCCGAGCTGGCCACCCGCGACTACCTCTCCCTGGTGCTGTCCGGCATCGGCAAGGAGTCCGACATCGGCGTGGTGCAGTCCCTGCACCGCCAGGTCAAGCTGGCCATCGACCTGTACGCCGCGCCGGCCACCCGCGAGTCCCTGCTGACCCGCTGGACCGACGCCACGCTGGCCCACCTGCGCTCCGCCGAGCCGGGCGGCGACCACCAGCTGGCCTGGGCGCGGGCGTTCGCGGCGACCGCGCGCACCCCGGAGCAGCTGGACCTCCTGGAGGCCCTGCTCGACGGCACCCAGACCATCGAGGGCCTGGCCGTCGACACGGAGCTGCGCTGGGCGTTCGTCCAGCGGCTCGCGGCCGTCGGCCGGTACGACGAGACGGAGATCGCCGGCGAGTACGAGCGGGACAAGACGGCGGCCGGCGAGCGGCACGCGGCCACCGCCCGCGCCGCCCGCCCGACGCCGGAGGCGAAGGCGGAGGCCTGGTCCTCGGTCATCGAGTCCGACAAGCTGCCCAACGCCGTGCAGGAGGCCGTGATCGGCGGCTTCGTGCAGACCGATCAGCGGGAGCTGCTCGCGCCGTACACGGACCGGTACTTCGAGGTTCTCAAGGGCGTCTGGGAGTCCCGTTCGCACGAGATCGCCCAGCAGATCGCCATCGGCCTGTACCCGTCGGTCCAGGTCTCCGAGGAGACCCTGGCCAAGACGGACGCCTGGCTGGCCTCCGCCGAGCCGACCGCGGCCCTGCGCCGCCTCGTCTCGGAGTCCCGCGCGGGCGTCGAGCGCGCCCTGAGGGCCCAGGCGGCGGACGCGGCGGCCGCCGCGTAACCACCCGCACCACAGCAGGGGCGCCCGGCATCCCGTCCGGGCGCCCCTTCGTGTGCGGTCTCCTCAGCTGTTCCGTGCAAGCGCAGGCAATCCACTGCCCGACACACCCGCGGGGGGGGGGGGGGGGGCGGGC
>NZ_JBEYXJ010000083.1:0-38861 GCF_040645015.1 Streptomyces sp. NPDC046881
GCTTCGGCCTCGGCGGCCGAGGCGGTTGGACCGGTGGCGGATGAGGAATCTCACCAGGGCGTGCGTCCCGGTCCGGGGGCGGGGGGTGGGCGTCCCGGGGATGTGGCGCGGGAGGCGTTGCGTGCCGCGCGGCGGGAAGCCCTGCGTGCCGAGGCGGCGCAGCCCCGGCGTGAGCGCCGGGCCGCCGCGCGGCCCGGCCCCGCGGCGCCGCGCACCCCGTCCGCGCCCCGCGAGGAGTCCCGGGCCGCCAAGGCCAAGGCCGTCCAGGACATACGGCACTACCTGGCGACCGCCTTCCGCATGCCCGCCTGGGAGGACACCCCCGAGGAGCCGGAGCAGCCCGCCTCCACCCCGTCCACGCCTGCGCCCACCGAGCCGGCCCCCGCGCCCGAGCGGGGGCACGGGCCGGCGGGCCCCGCTCCCGCGGCCCCGCACGTGCCCGCCACCATGGCCACCCCCCACCGCGACGGCGAACTGCGCCGTACCTTCCCGGCGTTCGCGCCCCGCGCGGCCGGCGCGGAGGACGCCCCCTTCGCCGGGACCTGGTGGGGCAACGCCTGGGTGGAGGCGCTGGAGCGGGGCGCGCTGGACGCCGGACGGCTCGCGCGGGGGCGGGGGTACGCGGACCAGGGGCACGTGGACGCGATCACCGTCACACCGGGACTGCTGCTGGCGTACGTGCGCGGCAGCAGGCCCCGGCCCTACCGGGTGCAGATGCGGGTGCGGACGCTGGAGGACGAGGACTGGGAGCGGTTCCTGGACGCCGCGGCCGACCGGCCGGGGCACATCGCGGCGCTGCTCGACAAGGAGCTGCCCCACTCGCTCGCCGACTGCGGGGTGCCCCTGCTGCCCGGCCCCGGCGACCTCGCCCCCCGCTGCAGCTGCCCGGACTCCGGTCACCCCTGCAAGCACGCCGCCGCCCTCTGCTACCAGACGGCCCGCCTGCTCGACGCCGACCCGTTCGTGCTGCTCCTGCTGCGCGGCCGGGGCGAGAGGGAGCTGCTCGACGCGCTGTCCCGGCGCAGCGCCGCCCGCGCGGCCCGTGCCGCCCGGGAACGGCAGCCGCGGACCCTGCCCGGAATCCGGGCCACCGAGGCCCTCGCCGAGCGCGAACGCCCTCCGCTGCCCCCGCCGTTGCCGGTGCCCCCGCACCCCGAGCAGCCCCCGGTCTATCCGTCGGCGCCCGGCGGCCCGGACCCCTTCGCGCTGGACCAGCTGGCGACCGACGCCGCCGCCCGCGCCCACGCCCTGCTCGGCACCGGCCGCGACCCGGTCGGCGGGCTGACGCTGTGGCAGGACGCGGTACGGCTGGCCGCGGCCCGCCCCGGTTCCGGGCTGACCGCGGCCACCCGCACGCTGTACGCCACGCTCGCCGACGCCACCGGCCGCACCCCGGCCGAGCTGGCGCGCGCCGTCGCGGCCTGGCGGCAGGGCGGCCCCGCGGGGCTGGACGTCCTGGAGGAGCCGTGGGACCCGCCGGCCGGCCGTTTCGACCGGGCCCGCCCGCTGCTGCTCGCGGCCGACCTCCCGGCCTTCCGCCCCTGGCGCAACCGTCTCACCCACCCCCGCGGCCACGTCCAGCTGCGCCTGGGCCGCGACGGCCTGTGGTACGCCTACGAGTCGGAGCCCGGCCAGGACGACTGGTGGCCCCGCGGCACCCCGGACCTCGACCCGGTGGGCGCGCTGACCGGGCTCGGCATACCGGAGGACTGCCGCTGAGCGACGGGTCAGCCGTCCTGCGCGTACCGGTTGCGGGGGACCGGCAGGCCCAGCCGGGACCGCAGGGTCCCGGTGCCGTACGCGCGGCGGAACGCGTCCCGGCGCCGCAGTTCCGGCACCAGCCGCCGGGTGATCGCGGTGAGGTCGTGCGGCAGCGCGCCGGGGCGCAGGCGGAAGCCGTCGAGCCCGGCCGTGCGCCAGTCGAGCAGCAGGTCGGCCAGTTCGCCGGGGGTGCCGGTGAAGACGGCGGCGTCCGAGGTGTACTCGGCGCCGTCCAGCGCGTCCAGGCGCTCCTTGCGGCGGGCGGCGGCGCCGGGCTCGTCGTCCAGGAAGACGACCAGGTCCGCGAACCGGCGCAGCGGCCGGTCCCGCAGGTCCCTGCCGGCCCGGTCGACGGCCTCGTCCACCTGCGCGAGGATCGCCTTGGCCCCCGTACGGTCGCGGGGGGTCACGAAGACGACGTCGCAGCCGTGCGCCGCGAACTCGTACGGCGTCGAGGCGTGCGCGAGGCTCGCCACGACCGGCTGCCCCTGCGGCGGGCGCGGGGTGATCGAGGGACCCCTGACGCTGAAGTGCGGGCCCTCGAAGTCGATGTGGTGCAGCTTGTCGCGGTCGAGGAAGCGGCCCGTGGCCGTGTCCCGTATCTCCGCGTCGTCCTCCCAGCTGTCCCACAGCCGCCGGGCCACCTCCACCACGTCGGTGGCCTCGGCGAACAGCGGGCGCAGCCGCCTGGCGATCAGTTCGGGGTCGCGTACGTCGTCGTCGGTGAGCTGCGGGGTGGTGCGGCGGCCGAAGTGGGCGGCGTCGGCGGCGCGGGGGGCGATCTGCGGGCGCCAGCCGGCCCGGCCCTCGCTGACGTGGTCGAGGGTGGCGATGCCCACGGCGACGTGGAACGGCTCGGTGTGGGTGACGTTGACCGTGGGGACCAGGCCGATGTGCGTGGTGAGCAGGGCCAGGTGGGAGGCGAGCAGGACCGCGTCCAGCCTGCCGCGGACCTGGTCGGTCCGGTCGTCGGGGCGGTGCGGCGCGGCCGACTGCGGGCCGAGGGCGTCCTCGAAGGTGACGAGGTCGAGCAGGCCGTGTTCGGCCTCCGCGACCAGGTCCGCCCAGTACGCGGCGGTGAACAGGGCGCCGGGGCGGGCGTCCTCGGACCGCCAGGCCGCGGGGTGCCAGCCGGCGCCGTCGAGGGCGACGGCGAGGTGGAGCGGGCTGTCGTTCACGATGCCTCCTGTGCGTTCCCGGACGTGCGCCCGGCGCTCGGCTGCGGGTCGAGGCCGAGGTGGTGCCGCAGGGTCGTGCCGGTGTAGTCCGGGCGGTGGACGCCCTTCTCCTGCAGCAGGGGCACCACCCGGTCCACGAAGTCGTCCAGGCCGCCGGGCGTCAGATGCGTCGCGAAGACGAACCCGTCGGCGCCGTCGCTCTGCACGAAGTGGTCGATGGCGTCGGCGACGGTGTGCGGGCTGCCGACGAAGGTCTGTCCGCCGTGCACCTCGATCATCAGCTCGCGGATGCTCAGCCCGCGTTCCCCGGCCAGGGCACGCCAGCGCCGGGCGGTCTCGGCGCGGCCGCTGCGGAACACCGAGTGCCCCTTCAGGACCAGCGACTCGGGTTCCGGGTCGATGTCGGGCAGCGGCCCGTCCGGGTCGTACGCGGACAGGTCACGGCCCCAGACGGCCTCCAGGTGGGCGAGGGCGGTCTGCGGGCTCACCTGGGCCCGGGTGATCTCGTCGGCGTACGCCGCGGCCTCCTCGTCGGTGTCGGCGACGACGACGGTGGCGGTGGGCATGATCCGCAGGTCGTCCGGGGAGCGGCCGTACCGGGCGAGACGGCTCTTGACGTCCCGGTAGAAGGCGCGGGCCTCGTCCAGGCGGTTGTACTTGCTGAAGACGACCTCGGCGTCCGAGGCCGCGAACTCACGGCCCGGTTCGGACTCCCCGGCCTGGATGATCACCGGGTGGCCCTGCGGGGCGCGCGGGGTGGTGAACCGCCCGGAGATGTCGAAGTGTTCGCCGTGGTGGGCGAACGCGCCGGCCCCGGGGCGCACGAACCGCCCGGCCGCAGCGTCGGCGAGCACGTCCCCGTCGGCCCAGCTGTCCCACAGTTCCCGCGCCGTGGCCAGGAACTCGGCGGCGCGCGTGTAGCGGTCGGCCTCGGCGAGGAAGCCGCCGCGGCGGAAGTTCTCCCCGGTGAAGGCGTCGAAGCTGGTCACCACGTTCCAGCCGGCCCGCCCGCCGCTCAGGTGGTCGAGGGTGGCGAGCCGGCGCGCCACCTCGTACGGCTCGTTGAACGTGGCGTTGACGGTGGCGGCGACCCCGAGCCGGGTGGTGACGGCGGCCAGGGCGCTCAGCATCGTCAGGTTGTCCGGCCGGCCCGCCACGTCCAGTTCGTAGAGGCTGCCCTTGTGCTCCCGCAGCCGCAGCCCCTCGGCGAGGAAGAAGAAGTCGAACCTGCCGCGCTCCGCGGTGCGTGCGAGGTCCACGAAGGAACTGATGGCGATCTGGCTCCGGGAGCGCGGGTCCGACCAGACGGTGACGTTGTGGATGCCCGGCAACTGAGCGGCGAGATGGATCTGCTTCGTCAAGATGCTCCTTCTGAAGCGCGCAGGCGTAACGATTTTTCGCTTGCGGGACGAGGGACGGACGGGTGCCCGGCACGTGCGGTGTCCGGCACCGCACGTGCCCGGGCATCTCGAACGGCGGGTCGGACGGTTCAGCCCGCGGACGTCTCGGGCACCTGCCCGACGTGTCCCATGCGATAGCCGACCCCGCGCACCGTGATGATCCACCGGCTGGAGCCGAGCTTCGCCCGCAGGCTGCTCACGTGCGTGTCGATGGTGCGGCTGGTGCGCACCCAGTTGCTGCCCCAGACCTTGGCCATCAGCTCCTTCCGGGAGACGACGGAGTCCGGCCGGGCGGCCAGTTGGTAGAGCAGCTCGAACTCCGTGGCGGTCACGTCGACCACGCGGTCGCGCAGCCGTACCTCCCGCGTCCGCGGATCGATGTGCAGCGGCCGCAGCGAGATGCTGTCCGCGCCGGTCGAGTGCGGCCGGGTGCGCCGCAGCACCGCTTCGATGCGCGCGCCGATCTCCCGCGGACTCCACGTCCGCAGCACACAGTCGTCCGCTCCCGCCTTGAGCGCGAGCACCCTTTCCAGTTCGTTGTCGCGGTGCGTGCAGGCGATCAGCGGGATGTCGCTCTCCGCCCGCAGCGTGCGGCACACCTCCAGTCCGTCGATGTCGGGCAGGTCCAGGGAGAGCAGCACCAGATCGGCGTCGTGGTACGACCGCAGGATCCGCGCCCCCCTGTCGACGGTGTGGGCGGCGTAGCCCTGCCGGCGCAGAGCGCCCGCCGTAGTCTCGGCCGCGCCGGCGTCCGGCTCCACGACCAGCACCTTCTTCACGCGCCCAGGCCTTTCGCTCCGGCGCCCGCCCAGCAGTCCGCGGCTTCGGCGCGTGCCGCGGACCGCCCTGCGGCCGGCGCGGGGACGGCGTCGAGGGCGCCGGACAGCTGCTGGCAGGCGTACGCCGCCGACACCATGGTCATGTGGTGGTGCCAGCCGGGGAAGGAACGGCCCTCGAAGTCGAGCACGCCGAAACGTTCCCCCAGAGTGTCCACGGTGGCGCGGGCGACGGCCTGACTGCGGGCCAGCGCCAGGACCTCCTCCACGCCCCGGCCCATCAGGCTGGTGATCCAGTACCGGGCGGGCTGACCGCTGTCGGCGGAGGGCTGTTCCAGGACGTGGTACGTCCGCGAGACGCCGTCCTTGGCGGCCCCGCGCTGGGACAGCCGTACCGTTCCGGTGTACACGTTCACCCGTACCGCCTTCGAACCGCCCTGTTCCCACGGGCGTATGAGCACGTGCGGTTGCCGGGCGTGCGGCTCCTCCATCAGTTCTCCGACAGTGATCACCCGCGGTGCGGGCCGGCCGACGAGCACGATCTGCCCGGGGTCGACCTCGCACACGAAGTCCAGCTCGCGGCGGGCGAGGCCGGCCATGACCCCGCTCGCGTCGTCGCACCGCTGGGTCAGGTTGAGCACCCAGGGTGCCTTGGGCAACTGCGGTTGCGCGGCGGTGACCCCGGCGGCGAAGCCGAGCACGAACGCCCCCACGGGGCGCCCGGTCTCCGCCTCCGGTATGCGCGCACGGCGCCGGCGCAGGTCGTCCCAGTCCCACGCCCCGTCGAGGACGAGGCTCCAGTCGACGGGGTAGCAGCGGGTGCCGGTCGACAGGAAGAGGCCGACTCCGCGCTGGCAGTTGATGATGCGTCCGGTCGCTTGGTCCAGGCGACGGTGCACCCCCACCGAGTGCTCACCCTGCTTCGGGATGAGAAGGTCGGCGACCGTCCAGGCGTAGGCCGGGCGGTGCGCCGCGACGGTCCGGCCGAGTGCGCGGCGCACCGGTTCCCAGGCCCACGTGCTGCTGTTGATGAACTGGTGCAGACCGTG
This sequence comes from Streptomyces sp. NPDC046881, assembly GCF_040645015.1. Taxonomy (NCBI): domain Bacteria; kingdom Bacillati; phylum Actinomycetota; class Actinomycetes; order Kitasatosporales; family Streptomycetaceae; genus Streptomyces; species Streptomyces sp. NPDC046881. Next base: position 6,165 of record NZ_JBEYXJ010000083.1, read on the forward strand.
CGCGGCTCCGGCGGGCAATAAGCCGGCCTCGGCCATGCGCCGCGGGGTCTTCTTGCCCGGTGTGTGGATCAGTCCCCACAGGTACACCCGGGCCCAGCGGCGTTGTTCCGCGCGGTGGAGCGGATTGAATACGCTTTCAACGAATGTCTGTATGCGCTCGCGCTCCTCTGCTGCGACGCGCACTCCCAATGACGACATGTTTAACTACGCCCCCTCGCAGTCGTGTCGCCCGACAGTGACGATGTACGGGCAGCCGTACGAGGGACAAAGCTACCGGCTGCATCGCCAAATTCACTCCTCGTGCTGTCACTTTGCCATTTCGGCCGCTGACCAGCGAGAACAGGCCCGAGAAGGGGTGGGGGCGGAAACGGGACGGGGGGGCTCCGGAAAGCCCCCGCACCCCGGTCCGGACCCCGTCACAGACACTGTCCGCGCTGGTCAGGCGGGCTCGGCCGGTCCGGTGTCCGGTGTTCGCGGCCACCGGCGAAGAAGGTCCGAAAGAAAGCCGAGTACCGTCACCCGCGTGTGAACATCACATTGCGCGCGGGGTCGAGCCATTCGTTGAACGGACGACAGTTTGCTTTTTCTTTGAAGAAACTCAGCCGCCGGGGCGACGGGCCGGGAAGCCGTGGCCGCGGGCGGCGAGCACGACGGCGAGCACCGGCAGCAGGAGCAGCAGCACCGTCCAGGGGAAGGAGGCGCTGCCCGCCGCGTCCAGCAGGACCCCGCCCAGCACACCGCCGCCCGCCATGGCCACGTTCCACAGCGTGACGAGCATCGCCTGGGCCGCGTCGGCCTGTTCGCCGCCCGCGTCGCCGACGGCGGTCTGCAGCAGGGTCGGCAGTCCGCCCCAGCCCAGCCCCCACAGCGCGGCGGCGACGTACACCGGGGCCCCGCCGTCGCTCAGCGCCGCGAACAGCGCGGCGGCGGCCGCCACCAGCAGGGTGCTGGCGATCGTCAGCGAGCGCAGTCGGTGCTGGATCCGCGCGCCCACGACCCAGATGCCGAGCAGCGAGGTGACGCCGAAGGCGAGCAGCACCAGGTCGGTCTGGCCGCCCATGTCCAGCCCGTCCAGGAACGTCGCGATGTAGGCGTACAGGACCGTGTGCGCCAGGACGAAGACGAGCGTCACGAAGAGCACCGGACGCACGCCCGGAACCGCCAACGCCCGCAGCATGCGCGGGCGTTCGCCGCGCGGCTGGCCCGGGTGGTCGGGCACGGCGGCGGTGATCCACAGCAGCAGCACCACCGTGAGCGCCGTCATCGCCCAGAACGCCGTGCGCCAGCCGAGGGCCTGGCCGAGGAAGGTCCCCGCGGGCACGCCGAGGGAGAGCGCCACCGGGATGCCCGCCATGGCGACGGCGATCGCCCGGCCCTGCAACGGCACCGGCGCCATCCGCCGCGCGTAGCCGGCGAGCAGCGCCCAGGCCAGGCCCGCGGCGACACCGGCGAGGAAGCGGGCCACCATCGTCAGGCCGTAGACGGACGACACGGCCGTGACCGTGTTGGCCACCGCGAAGCCCGCCACGGCGGTGAGCAGCAGCCGCTTGCGCCGCCAGCCCGCGGTGGCCGCCGTCAGCGGGATCGCGGTGAGCGCGGTGCCGATCGCGTAGACCGTGACCGTCTGCCCGGTCGCGGACTCGCTCACCCGCAGGTCGTGGCTCATGTCGGGAAGCAGGCCGGCGGGCAGCGTCTCGGTCAGGCTGGTGATGAACACCGCGGTGGCGAGGGCGAGCAGGGCGAGCATCGGCAGTCGCTGCGGCGGCTCCGTGCCCTGCCGCCCGGCGGGTGGCGCGGCGCCGGAGGCGGCGGCGGTCTCGGGTGAGGCGCTCATGGGGGTGTGTACTCCGTATCGTGCTGGGGCGGTGCCCGGACGTCACAGCGGGAGAGGGGGCCCCGCCGCGCCGCCGCCGGGCACGCCCGGCGTCCGTCCGTCCGGGGAACACGACTGTGCGCGCGGTCACTTCGGGAAAGCTTCGGAAAAGCTTCCGGAACGGGGGCCGGAACCGGCCGATCCGGGGCCCGGCCCGCCTGGAGCGTTCACGGAGCGGGTACGGTGGGGCACATGCGGTTAGGGGTGCTCGGACCACTCGCGGTGTGGGACGACGAAGGGGAGCCGGTCCGGGTCGCCGAGACCAAGGTGCGGGCGCTGCTCGCGGATCTGCTCGCGCACGAGGGCGGCCCCGTCTCCGCGGACCGGCTCATCCACGACCTGTGGGGTGACCACCTCCCCGGCAACCCGGCGGGCGCGCTCCAGGCCAAGGTCTCCCAACTGCGCCGGGTGCTCGGCCGGGAGCGGCTGGTACGGCAGCCCCCGGGGTACCGGCTGCGGCTCGACCCGGCCGACGACGTGGACGTCGCACGGTTCGGCCGCCTCGTCGCCCAGGCCCGCTCCGTCACCGACCCGCGGGCGCGGGCGGCCCTGCTCACGGAGGCGCTCGGACTGTGGCGGGGAGCGGCCTACGCCGACTTCGCCGACGAGGAGTTCGCCCGGGCGGCCCGCGAGTGCCTGGCGGAACAGCGGCTGGCCGTGCTGGAGGAGCGGGCCGAGGCCCGCCTGGCGGCGGGGGACCACCTGCTGCTCGCCGGGGAGCTGGCCGCGCTGGTGGCCGAGCATCCGCTGCGGGAGCGGCTGCGGGTGGTGCAGATGCAGGCGCTGTACCGGGCCGGCCACCAGGGCGAGGCGCTCGCGTCCTACGAGGACCTGCGCACCCGCCTCGCCGACGAACTGGGCGCGTGCCCCGGCCCCGCGGTGAGCGCCCTGCACCAGGCGATGCTCCGCCAGGATCCGACGCTGTCTTCGATCACGCCGATAGCGGATGGTTCCGTGGGGGGTTCGGCTGGTTCCGCGGGGGGTTCGGCTGGTTCCGCGGTGATTCTGGAGGGTCCTGCGGGGGCTCCGGCGGGTGCTGCGGTGGCTCCGGCTGGCTCCGCGGTGGCTCCGGCGGGTCCTGCCGTGGCTCCGGCTGGCTCCGCCGTGATTCCGGCGGGTCCTGCGGGGGCTCCGGCCGGTGCTGCCGGGGCTCCGGTTCCGGCTGGTCCTGGTGGGGGCCCGGTTCCGGCCGGTCATGTTGTCGTAGCGGCTGAGGGCGGGCCTGCCGTCGTAGCGGCTGAGGGCGGGCCTGCCGTCGTAGCGGCTGAGGGCGGGCCTGCCGTCGTCCCGGCTGCGGCGGGTCAGGACGTCACCCCGGCTACGGCCGATCACACCGACGCCCCGGCTCCGGCCGGCCGGGCCGTGCTGCCGTCTTCCGGGGCGTCACCTGCGGGGTCGCCGCACGCTGGGCCGTCACGTGCCGGGGCGCGGCCTGCCGGGTCGTCCTACCCCGCGCCGTCCCACGATGCGCCGTCGCCTGCCGGGTCGTCGCGTCCCGGGGCGCAGCCTGCCGGCTCGTCCTACCCCGCCCCGCCGCACACCCCGTCACCGCACCCCGCCCCGCCGCACCTCCCGTCACCGCACCCCGCGTCGGCGCACCCCGCGTCGGCGCACCCCGCGTCACCGCACCCCGCGTCACCGCACCCCGCGTCACCGCACCCCGCGTCGCCCCACCCCGCCCCGGCACTCCCCGAGACCGCCCCCGCGCCCGCCACGACCGCACCCCCCGCGCCCGCCCCCGTCCCCGGCAACCTGCCCGTGCCGCTCACCGCGCTCATCGGGCGGGAGGGGAGTCTCGTGGAGCTTTCCCGGCTGCTCGGGCGGCAGCGGCTGGTGACGCTCACCGGGCCCGGCGGGGTCGGGAAGACGCGGCTGGCGGTGGCTGCCGCGCAGGAGGTCGTGGGCGAAGGGTCCGGGCTGCCCGACGGGGCCTGGTTCGTCGAGTTCGCCGGGGTCCGCAGTGCCGGCCCCGACGACCTCGCCGGCCTCGTCGCCGCGACCCTCGGCATCCGGGACGACGCCCCCTCCGCCCCGCCCGCCACCGGCAGCGGCGCCACCTCACCCGTGCACCGGCTGACCGCGGCCCTGCGCGACCGCCGCACCCTCCTCGTGCTGGACAACTGCGAACACGTCGTCGCGGCCGCCGCCGAGCTGGCCGCGCTGCTCCTGCGCAGCGCCCCCCAGCTGCGCATCCTGACCACCAGCCAGGAACCCCTCGCCCTGGCCGGCGAGACGGTGTTCCTGGTCGAGCCGCTGCCCACCCCGGACGCCGTACGCCTGTTCACCGAGCGGGCCGCCGCCTGCGCGCCCGGCTTCCGGCTCGGCACCGGCGAGGGCGCGGCGGCCGACCACGCCGCCGTGGCCGAGATCTGCCGCCGCCTGGACGGCATCCCGCTCGCCCTGGAGCTCGCGGCGACCCGGGTCCGCGCCCTCGGCGTGCGGGAGCTGGCCGCCCGCCTCGGCGACCGGTTCCGGGTGCTGACCTCCGGGCAGCGGGGCGCGCCCGCCCGCCAGCAGACCCTGCGCGCGATGATCGACTGGAGCTGGGAGCTGCTGAGCGCGCCCGAACGCCTCGTGCTGAGCCGCCTCGCCGTGCACCGCGACGGCTGCGGCCTCGACGCGGCGGAGGCGGTGTGCGCGGGCGAGGGCGTGGCCCGCGGAGCGGTGCTCGACCTCGTCACCCGGCTGGTCGAGAAGTCCCTCGTCGTCGTCACGGACGGCCCGGCCGGCCCCCGTTACCGCCTCCTGGAGTCGGTCGCCGCCTACGCCACCGAGCGGTTGCGCGAGACCGCCGACGAGCCCGCGGCCCGCGAACGCCACCTGCGGCACTACCTCGCCCTCGCCGAACACGCCGAGCAGCGGCTGCGCGGTCCGCGGCAACGGGACTGGCTGACCCGCCTGGACACCGAGGCGTGCAACCTGCGCGCCGCCCTGGACGAGGCGGTGCGCCGCGCCGCCGCGGGACACAGCGAGGAAGCCGTACGGCTCGCCACCGCCCTGTCCTGGTGGTGGCTGCTGCGCGGCCGCCTCACCGAGGCCCGCCGCGGCCTGGCCGCCGTCCTCACCGCCACCGCGGGCCGCTGCGATCCCGAACTGGCCCTGCTGCACTGCGGTTTCGGGCTGCTGACCGGGGAGCGTACGGTGACCTGCCACGCCGAGGCCATACCCGACCCGGTGCGCCGCGCCCGGGCGCTGTGGCTCAACGCCTACGGCCGGTTCAGCGTGGGCGACCTGGACGGCAGCCGCGCCCTGAACACCCGCGCACTGATCCACTTCGAGGCCGCGGACGAGCAGTGGGGGATCGCCGCCGCGCTCGGCCTGCGGGCGGCGCTCGCCCTGGTCCGCGGCGACCTGGACGGCCTGGCCCGCGACGGGCAGCGCAGCCGTGCCCTGTTCCGCGGCCTGGGCGACCGGTGGGGCGAACTGCAGACCGTCTCACCGCTCGCCGCGCTCGCCGAGATCAAGGGCGAGTACGAGCAGGCGGCGCACCGGCAGCACGAAGGGCTCCAGATCGCCCGCGAGCTGAGCCTGGAGGCGGAGGTGTCGGCCCGGCTGTCCGGGCTCGGCCGTCTCGCGCTGCTCGCCCACGACTTCGACCGCGCCCGCGAACTGCACGAGCAGGCCCGTCGTATCGCCGTCGACCAGGGCTACAAGTACGGCGAGATCCACGCCGACATGGGCCTGGCCCTCGGCGCGCGCCGCTCCGGCGACACCGACGCGGCCGAGGCGCACCTGCTGCGCATCCGCGACGCCCACGCCGACGTCTCCTCACCGGCCGGCGACCACCTGCTCCACGCCGAACTCGGCTTCCTCGCCGAACTCCGCGGTGACGCCGCCCGGTCCGCCGCACACCACCTGCGCAGCCTCGCGATCGCCCACCGTCTGGACGAGCCGCGTGCCCTCGCACTCTCCCTGGAGGGGCTCGCCGGCACGGCCGCGCTGGCCGGCGACCGGTCCGGCGCCTGCTGTGCGGCACTGCTCCTGGGCGCCGCCCACGCCGCGCGCCGCAGCGTCGGCGCGCCCCTGCCGCCCGCCGAACGCGGAGATGTCGACCGGGTCACCGCGGCGGCCCGCGCCGTCCTGGGCCGGCGCGCCTTCACCGAGGCGTTCGAGCGCGGGGCGCGGCTGAGCCCCGCCGAGGCGGAGCGCCACGCCCGCACCGCGCTGGCCGGACTGGCGGACCGGGCCGCCTGAGCCGCGCCGGGGCAGGCTCAGCCGCCGGAGAGGGCGGCCGCGCCCAGGCCCGTCGACGCGGTGCTGATGATGCCGTCCAGAACGTCGCGGGAGCGGACCAGGTCGGCGATCATCCGGTCCAGCCGGTCGCGTTCGGCGGTGAGTTCGTCGACGAGGCGGGGCGTCGCGCTCGCGCTCGGTGTGCCGTCGCCGTCGCGCATGCACGGCAGCAACTGGGCGATCTTCTTGCTGTTCAGGCCCGCGGCGTACAGCGCCTGGATGCGGATGACCCGGTCGACGGCCCAGTCGCCGTAGTCCCGGTGTCCGCCGGGGGTCCGCTCCGCCTGGAGCAGCCCCTGTGCCTCGTAGTAGCGCAGCGACCGCTCGCTCACCCCGCTGCGCCTGGCCAGTTCACCGATCCGCATGGTCCGACCCCCTGTGTCCTTCAAGGACTTGAATCTCACACCGGTGTCAACTTTTAGCGTAGCCGTACGGCGAACAGCCAACCGTCTACGGAGGAAGCATCCATGAGTGACCTGACCGGCAAAGTGGCGTTGGTGACCGGCGGCAGCCGCGGTATCGGCGCGGCGGTGGCGAAGCGGCTGGCCGACGCGGGAGCGGCGGTCGCGCTGACCTACGTCCAGGCGGAGGACCAGGCCCGCGAGGTCGCCAAGGCGATCGAGGCGGACGGCGGCCGGGCCGCGGTCGTCCGGGCCGACCTGACCCGGCCGAACGACGCCGCCGAGGCCGTGGAGCAGACCGTCCGGGAACTGGGCGGCATCGACATCCTGGTGAACAACGCGGGTTTCCTCGCCTACGGCCCGCTGGACGAGGTGACCCCCGAGTACCTGGACAAGGTGCTCGCCGCCGACGTCCGGTCGGTGTTCCTGGCCGCGCAGGCCGCCGCCCGGCACATGGGCGACGGCGGGCGGATCATCAGCATCGGCTCCTGCTTCAACGGCCGCGTGCCCGCAGGGAACTTCGTCCTCCAGGCGATGGCCAAGACCGCGCTCGTCGGTCTGACCAAGGGACTGGCCCGGGAGCTGGGGCCGCGCGGGATCACCGCCACGCTCGTGGACCCGGGCCCCATCGACACCGACATGAACCCGGCCGACGGCGACTCCGCCGAGTGGCAGGCCTCCCTCACCGCCCTCGGCCGCTACGGGGAGGCGGAGGACATCGCCGCCGCGGTGGCCTATCTGGCGGGGCCGGCCGGTCGCTACATCACCGGCACCTCCCTCGCCGTGGACGGCGGTTACACCACCTGACCCGGACCCGTCCGCCACGACGGCCCCGAACCCAAGCCCCCGCCGGCCCGGCCGGCGGGGGCTTTTTTTGCTTTCCGGCGCCCGGCGAGCGGTTCCCGGAATTGTCCGGGCCGCAGAAATCATGCGCACTTCTTGCCCGGCGTGACATTCCCTGACAGCCCTTGACAGAGCTCTGACAGAGCACGCATCGCTTCTTTGCACAGGGTCGCGCAGCATGTTCGGTGTCGAAAAGGAAGCAGGCTCTGGAAAAGGAGGGAACGCAATGGCTGAATCAGCGAACGAGGGAAGCCTTCCGCGGCTGCCCCATCTGTCCGACGCGACCCTGCGCGACTCCGCCCACATGGGAGGTGTCGAATTCGGGCCGAAGGACGCCACCGTCATCGCCGAACTGCTGGTGAAGACCGGTATCGACCTGGTCGAGGTCGGCATGGTCTCCGGCCCGGACTCCAAGGACGCCGACCTGGTCCTCGCCACGCACGAGGCGATCGGTCCCGAGCGCAGCATGACGCTCGTGGTGGTGCGCGACCGCGAGCAGGTCAAGAAGGCCCTCGACGAGGCCGAGCGCCTGGGCGTGCGGCACATCATGTACTCCATCCCCACCTCCGAGCAGCACGCCAAGCTGAAGCTCGGCTCGCCCAGCGCCAAGTTCCTCAACGTGCTGGCCCGTTCGGCGATCACGCAGGCCAAGGAGCGCGGCTTCCACGTCACGTTCAGCGGCGAGGACGGCGCCCGCACCCCCCAGGGCCGGCTCGTCCCCTACGTCACCGCCGGGTTCGAGGCCGGGGCCGACCGGTTCCGGCTCGCGGAGACCGTCGCGTACCTGTCGCCCTGGCAGATGGAGGAGGTCATCTCCGACCTCACCGCCATCGACGGCTCCGAGATCGAGATCCACTCGCACAACATGCTGGGCATGGCGGTCGCCAACTCCCTGGCCGCCGTCCGCGCGGGCGCGCAGTGGATCTCGGCGACCGTCGGCGGCATCGGCGAGCGCGGCGGCAACGCCCCGCTGGCCGAGCTGCTCACCTCGCTGCGGGTCATCCACGGCGACACCCGGTTCGACCTGACCCACCTCACGGAGCTGTCCCGGGTGGCCGTCAGGGGCGCCGGTCTCGGCAGCGCCTTCCAGTCCGGTCCGACGACGCCGCACGCCTTCGCCTACGAACTGCCGGGCCAGCTCAGCAACCCGGAGGCGTACGAGACCCTGCCGGCCGAACTCGTCGGCAACACCCGGGAGCTGCGCGTGCGCACCCGGCTCACGCCCGCCCTCGTCAAGTGGGCGCTCGCCGGTTCGGGCGTCGACGTCGACGTCGAGGCCTTCACCGCGTGGCTGATCGAGCGGCAGGAGCGCAGCGGCGCCCCGGTCCTGGACCAGGAGGCGGTCCGCAAGGCCGCCGTCGACTTCCAGGCCGCCTGAGCGCCGTACCCGCACGCGCGCTGCACGTCTCTCTTCCCCCTACCCGTCACCATGATCGGAGATCTGCCATGAGCACCGCTGTCCTGACCGGTTCGTGCCCCGAGTGCGAGACCGACCTGACCGTGCCCGAGATGGTCGTGGGCGAGACCCTCTCCTGCCCCGAGTGCATGCTGACGCTGCGCATCGAGGGCATCGCCGACGGCCGGCTGACCCTGGAGATGGTCGAGGTCCAGCTCCGCGACTGGGGCCAGTGACATGACCAACCGAGTCGCCATCGTCGCGGACCGGGTCGGCTGGGAGGAACGCCGGCTGATCGAGACCGCCGAGGACTTCGGCCTGACCATCGACTGGGTCAACGACGAGTCCCTGTGCGCCGGTCACCGCGACGCCCTGCCCGTCAGGGACTACGACGCGCTGATGGTGCGCAGCCGCAGCTACACCCGCGGCGGACTGATCGCCACCCTCGCCGAGGCCGACGGCTTCCGCGTCCTCAACACCGCCGCCGCGATCCACTCCTGCGAGAACAAACTGGTCCTGCGCGCCGTGCTGCGCGAAGCGGGCGTCCCGGTACCGGACTTCCGGCTCGTGCTGTCCCGCAAGGACTTCGAGAAGGCCGTCGACGAACTGGGCGTGCCCGTCGTGCTCAAGCCGGTCTACGGCGGCATGGGCAAGCGCGTCACCCTGGTCCGCGACGCCGACCTGGCGCAGTCCGTGTACGACTACGTCGAGGACCTGGGCCACGCCTTCGAGCAGGCCTGCCTGGTGGAGCCGTACCTCGGCGGCGGGTCGATCCGCTGCCTGGTCGTCGGCCGGGAGATCGTCGCCGCCGCCGAGTTCGAGAGCGCGGGCGCCGACTGGCGCAGCAACGCGGCCCTGGGCAACCAGAGCCGGGCACTGGCCCACGACCCCGACGTGCAGAAGATCGTGGACGGCGTCGTGGACCGGCTCGGCGCCGGCATCTACGGGGTCGACCTGTTCAAGACCCCGTCCGGCTACCTCGTCAACGAGGTCAACCACGCCCCCGCCTGGCGGGGAGTGGCATCGACGACCGGGGTCGACATCGCGTCGGTCGTCGTCCGTTACGTCCAGGAGACACTCGAATGATCCGTGTGGGAATCGTCGGCGCCTCCGGGCTCGCCGGCGGAGAACTCATCAGGCTGGTCACCCAGCACCCCGAGATGGAACTGACCTACCTGGGCGGCGACTCCAGCGCCGGCCGGCGGCCCGCCGAGCTGCACCCCGGGCTCCGTCTCGACCTGGGCCTGACCGTCGAGCCCGTCACGGCCGACCGCGTGGCCGAGCGGTGCGACGTGGTGTTCCTCGCCACGCCCGCCCCGGTCTCCGCCCGGATCGCCGCGGAACTCGCCGACCGCGTCCCGTGCGTCACCGACCTGAGCGGCGCCTTCCGTATCCGCACCCCGGAGCTGCACGACCGCTGGTACCCGAAGGCCGAGCGGACCACCGAGCTGGCCGACCGCTTCGTCTACGGCGTGCCGGAGCTGGTCGGCGACGCCCTGGTGGACGCCCCGCTGATCTCGGTGCCCGGCTGCTACGCCACCGCCATCACCCTCGGGCTCGCGCCGCTGACCCTCGGTCTCGGCCTGCACCTCAACACGGTCGTCGTGGACGGCAAGAGCGGCTCCAGCGGCGGCGGCCTGCAACTGCGCGTGCCGGACCTGCACCCGCTGCGCAACGGCGCCATCGCGCCGTACGCCCCCACCGGCCACCGGCACGCCGCCGAGGTCAGCGACTTCCTGCTGCGCAGCAAGCCCGGCAGCGTCGGCTCCCTCGCCATGTCGGCGTACGGGGTGTCGCACGTGCGCGGCCTGCTCGCCAGCGTCTACGTGTACACCGACGAGCAGGTGGACCAGCGGGAACTGCAGCGCGCGTACCTCAGGTTCTACAAGGGGCACACCTTCGTACGGGTGCGGCGGCACAACGAGACGCTGATCCCGGTGCCCGACCCGCAGGCCGTGCTCGGCTCCAACTACTGCGACGTCACCGCCCTGCACGACCCGGACGCCGGCCGCATCGTCGTCCTCGCCGCCCTGGACAACCTGGTCAAGGGCGCCGCCGGGCAGGCCGTCCAGGCCGTGAACAAGCGCTTCCGTCTGCCCGAGGACACGGGCCTGACCATGCAGCCGGTGATGCCCGCATGACCGAGACCCCGACATCGCCGCCCCCGACCGTGGTGAAGCTCGGCGGCAGCTGCCTCGCCGACCTCGCCGGCGGCTGGTGGGACGACCTGGCCGAGCACGGCCGGGAGCGGCCGCTGGTCCTCGTCCACGGCTGGTCCAAGCCGCTGAAGCAGCTCAGCCCCCGCTACAGCGAGCCCTCGGCGATCCTGCGCGACCGGTACGGCAACCAGAGCCGCTGGACCACGCCCGAGGTCATCGAGGACATCAAGACCGTCAGCGCCGAGCTGGGCCGGGACGTGCTGGGGCGCCTCGAACGGCGCGGCATCGCCGCCGACCGGCTGCTCGGCAGCGACGGCCTGGTCAGCGCCGGCGCGGGCGAACGCTGGTGGTGGAAGGACAAGCAGCTGGTCGAACTGGAGAACCTGGTCGGCCCGATCACCGGGGTGGACCCGGCGCCGCTGACCAAGCTGGAGCCGGGGCGCGCCTACCTCGTCACCCCGCTGGCCCGCAACGCCGCGGGCCAGGAGGTCAACACCGACGCCGACCGGGCCGCCGCCGCCATCGCCGGGGCCACCGGCGCCACCGACCTGATCCTCGTCACCGACGTCGCGCACCTGCTGATCGACGGCGAACCGGTGCGCGAGATCACCGCACGGGCGGCCGCCGAGTTCCGCGACAAGGGCGCCACCGGCGGCATGCGCAAGAAGCTCCGGGCCGCGGGCGAGGCCCTGGACCGGGGAGTGGAGCGCGTCGTCATCGGCAGCGCACCCGTCACGGACCTGCTCGCCGCCCGCACCGGCACCGTCATCACGCGAACCTGAGGAGCACCCACGTGGCGAAATCCCGTGTGCTGGTCGTCAACAACCGCACACTCTCCCTGAAGCAGCTCCGCGGGCGCTTCGAAGCGCTCGGCTCGGACACCGACACCGTCGAACCGGCCGCGGTGCCCGCCCGGCTCGACGGCCGCTACCAGGCCATCGTGCTGAGCGGCACCAAGGTGCGGGCCTTCGACCAGGAGTACTACAAGCCGCTCGTCGACCTCGTCATGACCGCCGACGTCCCGGTCTTCGGGATCTGCGGCGGCATGCAGATCATCGCGGTCGCCGCCGGCGGCCGGCTGGCCGAGGGCCCGCAGCGGGTCGGCGGCTACGAGGTCCAGGTCGACACGGAGGAGCCGCTCTTCACCCATGTGAAGCCGACCGTGACGGTCTTCCACCGGCACACCCTCTACCTCCAGGAGGCCCCCGAGGGCTTCCGCTCCATCGGCCGGTCCGAGCACGCGCCCGTGGAGTTCCTGCGCTCCGACGACGGCCGCATCCACGGCTCGCAGGCCCACCTGGAGTTCCGCAGCGACGGCCTGGAGATCCTGCGCGGCTTCGCACAGCTCTACCAGTGAACGCACCTCTTGAACGAACAGGAGTACTCGGCACATGAGCCTTGTTGACGACACCACGCAGGATCCCGCGCTCGTCGTGCACCTGAACGGCAGCGGCGGCGCCATCAAGAGCTGGGTCGTGATCGACACGCTGGTCGACGGCCTCGCCATGGGCGGCGTGCGGATGACCCCCGGAGTGACCCAGGAGGAGGTGGCCGGCCTCGCCCGCGACATGACCCACAAGTTCACCCTCGCGGGTCTGCGCATCGGCGGCGCCAAGGGCGGCATCGTCTCCGACGGCAGCAACCGCGAGGAGACCTTCCGCACCTTCGGCCGTACCGTCAAGCCGCTGCTGCACGGCGGTATCCACCTCGGCATCGACATGGGCGTCACCCCCGCCGACCGGGCCGTGTTCTTCGACGAGGCGGGCTACGACCCGCGCTACCGGCTGGGCGCCCCGGACATGCCGGTCGACTGGCGCACCTACTACGAGCCGCTCATCGACGTCACCGGGCACGGCGTCGGCGTCGCCGCCGTCACCGCCCTGGAGGCGAGCGGCCGCACCGGCCCCGCCCGGGTCGTGGTGCAGGGCTTCGGCGCGGTGGGCCGCGCGGTCGCCCGGTTCCTGGAGGACCGCGGCCACGTCGTCGTGGGCGTCGCGGACGCGCAGGGCACCATCAGCGCCGACCGGCTGCCGGTGGCCGACCTGGTCGCCGTCACCGACGAGTTCGGGCTGATCGACCGCTCCCGCCTGCCGCAGCACGTCACCCTCTCCGGCGGACCGGACGCCTGGCTGGACGTCGACGCCGACCTGCTGATCCTCGCGGCCCAGAAGCACGCGCTGAACGCCGAGAACGCGCACCGGCTGCGCGCCGCCCTGGTGGTCGAGGGCGCCAACCTCGCCTCCGACGCCGAGGCACGGGAGAAGGCGCGGGCGGCCGGCGCCACCCTCGTGCCGGGCGTCATCGCCAACATCGGCGGCGCCGGCGCGGCGGCCCTCGCCGTGACCCGGGTCGTCCCCTTCGAACTGGCGGCCGAGGCACGCAAGGCGTGGGTCTTCGACTGGATCGGCGACCGGGTACGGGACAACACCCGGGCCCTGCTGGAGATCGCCGCCGCCCGCGCCGGCGACCCGCTGCCGGAGCTGCTCACGGTACGACGTGGAGAACTGCGATGACGACGACCCTTTCCCCCGCCTCCCCACCGGTGCCGGCCCCGGCTCCGGCGGCGGACCGCGCGGCCGAGTACCGGTCGCGCGGCTGGTGGCGGGACGAGACGTTCCTCGACGACCTGCGCCGGCAGGCCCGGATCCGGCCGCGCAAGCTGGCCGTCGCCGGCCGCCGGCTGGGCGAGGCGCGCACCGACACCCTCGACTACGCCGAACTCTCCCTGCTGACCGACCGGTTCGCCGGGGCCCTGCTCGAACTCGACGTCCGGCGGGGGGACGTCGTCGCGGTCCAGCTGCCCAACCGGTGGGAGATGGTGCCGCTGATGTACGCCTGCATGGCCGTCGGCGCCGTCATCTGCCCCATCGCGCCGGAGTGCCAGGGCGAGGAACTGCGCCACCGCCTCGAACTCACCGAGGCCCGGCTGTGCGTCACCGTCGCCGAGTGGGACGGCCGTCCGCTCGCCCGGGACATCGCCGCGCTGCGCCCCTCGCTGCCGCTGGAGAACGTGGTGGTGGCCGGCGGGCGCGCTCCCGAGGGCACGCTCGACTTCCACGACCACTTCGTCGCGGTGCCCTGGGAGGACGCCCGCATGGGCGACCTGGAGGGCCGTGCGCTCGGGCCCGACGAGCCGTTCGTGGTGCTGTTCACCTCGGGTACGACCGGCTTCTCCAAGGGGGTCGTGCACAGCCAGAACACCGTCCACTCGGGCGTGCGCGGCTACGTGGACACCTTCCTGCTCCGCGACGACCTGGTGGCCGTCGTCACCACCCCGCTGGTGCACTACTCCGGCTTCGCCCAGGGCGTGCTCGCCGGCGTGATGCTCGGCGGGACGGTCGCCTTCCAGGACGGCAGGAACCACACCAGCCTGCTGGACCTGGCGGAGCGCTACCGGGCCACCCTGCTGTACGGTCCGCCGCCCACCCTCTTCGGCGTGGCGGCCGCCCAGCGCGCCGACCGGCACGACGTGTCCAGCCTGCGCCACACCGTCACCGGGGCCCAGCCGGTGCTGCAGGAGCTGGTGGACGAGCTGCGCGACACCTTCGACACCAGCACGTACTCGGTGTGGGGCATGTCGGAGTTCGGGCCGATCACCATCAGCCGGCTCGACTACGACCAGGACTGGTCCGCGCACAGCCACGGCCGGCCGATCGACGCCATGGAGATCCGCATCGACGGCGGCGACCCCGGCGGGCGTGCCCGCGTGGGCCGGCTGCGGGTGCGCGGCGCCTCCCAGGCCCTCGGCTACCTCCGCAACCAGGCCGCCTTCGACGCCGAGCTGTCCGCGGACGGCTGGTTCGACACCGGCGACGTGGCGCGGGAGGACGGCCGCGGCGGCATCCGGGTGCTGGGCCGGGCCAAGGACGCGATCCTGCGGGACGGGATCGTGGTCCCCATGGCCGAGCTGGAGGCGATCCTCTGCGCCCACCCGAAGATCGCGGACGCCACGCTGGTCGGGCCCACCGGCCAGGCGGACGATCCCCTCGTGGCCGTCCTCGTGCCCCGCGGCGGCGGGGCCCGGCCCACGCTCCGGGAGATCCGGGAGCACCTGCTCGGCCGCGGCCAGGACCCCCGCTTCCTCCCGGACCGGCTGCACCTGGCCGAGGCTCTGCCCAAGACCCTCACCGGCAAGGTGAAGAAGGCCGAACTCCGGCGCCGCCTCGCCGGAGCCTGACCCGCCCGGCGCACCAGCGCGGCGGCACCGCCCCACCGGGTGGTGCCGCCGCGCTGTCGTGTGGGCCGCAAGCCCTACGCCGGCCCGGGCTCCAGGTGCGGCAGCCCGTAGCTGTCGGCGATCAGGGACAGCGACGTCAGCCGCTCCTCCAGGCCGTGCGCGTTGGAGGCGAGCATGAGTTCGTCGGCGCCCGTCCGCTTGCGCAGCTCCTCCAGCTGGTCCCGTACCGAGTCCGGTGTGCCGTGGACGGCGTTCTCCAGCCAGCCGCCGAGGACCTCCCGCTCGTAGCCGGTGAACACGTGCGACCTGGCCTCCTCGGGCGTCGGTACGAGCCCCGGGCGCCCGGTGCGGAACCGCACCGTGGTCAGCGCCCCGGTGAGGGCCTGGTCCCGCGCCTGCCGTTCGGTCTCCGCGGCGAACGTGAAGACGCCCACGACGGCGTAGGGCTCGGCCAGCACGGGGGAGGGCCGGAACGTCTGCCGGTACAGCTCCAGCGCGGGGACCGTGTTGCGGGCGGCGAAGTGGTGGGCGAAGGCGAAGGGCAGCCCCAGCCGGCCGGCCAGCTGCGCGCCGAACCCGGACGAACCGAGGAGCCACACCGCGGGCCGCCCGCCGGAGGGCCCCTGCACCGGGCCGGGCACGGCGTGCACCCGGCGATAGGGGTGCCCGTCGGGGAAGTCGTCGTGCAGGAAGCCGATCAGTTCGGCCAGGTCGGCGGGGAAGGTGTCGCCGGTCGCCGGACCGTCGGCGCGCCGCAGCGCCCGCGCCGTCGGCTGGTCGGTGCCCGGGGCGCGCCCGAGCCCCAGGTCCACCCGGCCGGGGGCCATCGCCTCCAGCGTGTGGAACTGCTCGGCGATGACCAGCGGGGCGTGGTTGGGCAGCATGACGCCCCCGGAACCGAGCCGGATCCGGGTGGTCTGTGCGGCGAGGTACGCCAGGATCACCGCGGGGCTGCTGCTGGCGATGCCGGGCATCGAGTGGTGTTCGGCGACCCAGTAGCGGCGCAGGCCGCGGGCCTCGGCCAGGCGGGCGAGCCGCGCCGAGGTCCGCAGGGCCTCCCGCGTGGTGTGGCCCTCCCCGACCGCCACCAGGTCGAGAACGGACAGGGCGTCGACCATGGTTGGTGTCCCTCCGTCGTCGCGCACGCGTGCGCGGTCCGTCATGAAAAGGCCCGGGCCGGGTGTGCGGGAGCGTTCCGATCCCGCACACGACCGGCCCGGGCGCCCGGGGCGTCCGGCTGGGTTACTTCGGGGCCGCCGCCCCGTACCGGACCTCGTTCGCCAGCACGACCCCGTGGCTGGAGACGTCGATGACCATCCGGTCGCCGTTCTCGATCCGGAACCCGTCGTGGTACGTGGCCTTGTCCGCGCCGAGGAAGAGGTAGTTGACCAGGCCCGGCCGGCGCAGCAGCGGGTGCGAGAACAGGTACTCCGCCATGTCCGGGATCCGCTGGAAGAGGGAGTCGGCGCCGCACGAGAAGCCGCCCTGCCAGGCCGCGGCGCCGTCGCGTTCGATGGTGACGCTGCCGGTGACCTTCTCCGGCGGGGTGCCGAGGAACAGCCACGGCGTGATCGAGGTCTCGCACAGCTTGGCGTACGGGGTCCACGCCCACGGGTTCTTCAGGTGCAGGCCGATGTCGTTCAGGTCGTTGCCGAAGGTGTAGCCGGCGTAGTGCGGGACTCCCTGGTCGTCGTTGGCGTACACGAGGACGACCTCGGGCTCCTCCAGCAGCCAGACCGGGTCGGCCGGGGTGGTCAACGGCTCGTCGGGCAGCCGCAGCCAGGAACCGAAGCCCTTGATGTAGTAGTTCGGCGGGGTGAACTCCTCGTCCGGTTCCGGGGCGCGGTCGAACTTGGAGCGGTGCGTGCCCATGAACCCGTTGATCAGGGCGTTGTTGGAGGCGGTCGGCAGCAGCGGCGGGAGGAAGCGCAGGCCGGCGTCGCCGGGGTCGACCTCGATCCGGCCGTCCTCGCCGGCCACGGCGGAGCCCAGGTCCTCGGGGCCGCGGCCGGCGACGAGGGCCGCCTGCAACTGCCCGTCGGCGACCGGGTACAGGGTGAGCGGGCTGCCGGGCACGGGCAGGCCGTGGCCCGCGTACCGGCGGCCCTGGTATTCGCACTCGAAGATGATGGACATGGCTGTCGGGGTCTCCTCAGGAGTGGGCGGATGGGTGGGCGGCCGGGAACCCGTGGGAGCGGGCCGCGAGCACGATGGCGAGGACCGGTACCAGGAGGACCAGCACCGTCCAGGGGAAGGCGTCGGCGCCGACGGCGTCGAGCAGGAGGCCGCCGGCGATGCCCCCGCCGGCCATCGCGACGTTCCAGAGGGTCACGAGCATGGCCTGGGCGGCCTCGGCCGCCTCCCCGCCGGCCTGGCCGCCGGCGGTCTGCAGCAGGGTCGGCACCCCGCCCCAGCCCAGTCCCCACAGGGCGGCGGCGACGTACACCAGGGCGTCGGTGCCGGAGAAGGCGCCCATGACCGCGACGGCGGCCCCGACCAGCAGGGTGCTGGCGACGGTCAGCGCGCGCAGGTGCCGGTGGATGAGGGTGCCGACGACCCAGATGCTGACCAGGCAGGCGACGCCGAAGACCAGCAGGGCCGCGTCGACCTGGCCGCCCATGCCGATGTGGTCCAGGAAGGAGGCGATGTAGGCGTACAGGAGGGTGTGGGCCAGGACGAAGACCAGGGTGACGGTCAGCACCGCGGCGACACCCGGCACGCGCAGGGTGCTGCGCATCGGGATCTTCCCGCCGGCCGGCTGGCCGGGGTGGTCGGGCGCCACGGCCGTGATCCACACGAGCAGCACCACGGTCAGGGCGGTCATCGCGAGGAAGGCGGCCTGCCAGGAGACCACCTGCCCCAGGAAGGTGCCGGCCGGCACGCCCAGCGACAGGGCGACGGGGATGCCGGCCATGGCGATCGCGATGGCGCGGCCCTCCTGGTGCGGGGCCACCATGCGGCGGGCGTAGCCGGCCAGCAGGGCCCAGGCCAGTCCGGCGGCGACCCCGGCGACGAACCGGGCGACCAGGGTGAGCGGGTAGTTCACCGACAGGGCGGTGACGGTGTTGGCGACGGCGAAGCCGGCCATGGCGGTCAGCAGCAGGCGCTTGCGGCTCCACCCCGCGGTCGCGGCGGACAGCGGGATGGCCGTGAGCACCGTGCCCAGCGCGTAGATGGTCACCGTCTGGCCGGTGGCCGACTCGCTGGTGTGCAGGCTGGAACTCATGTCGGGCAGCAGCCCGGCGGGCAGGGTCTCGGTGAGACTGGTGATGAACACCGCGACGGCCAGCGCGAGCAGGGCCGCCATCGGCAGCTTCTGCTCGGCCGCCGGCGCGGTGCCGGGTGCGGGGACGGGGGTGGCGGTGCCGGTGGACGGCTCGGCGCTAGTCATGACGGTTGCCTTCGATGTGAGGGTCGAGCCCGGCGTGGAAGGGCCCTCCCGGGACGGGAACGGCTCAGGCCCGCGCGGTGCGGGCGCCGGCGAGATCGGCCAGCGCGGAGTCGATCTGCTCCAGGTTCCTGCGGATCCACGGCAGTTCGAGCGGGTCGTCCGCCGCGAGCGCGGCGGTGCGCTGTTCGTCGTCCTCGCCGTACAGGCGGCTGGTGGCGGCCCGGATCCGCAAGGGGTCGCCGTCCTCGCCGAAGGCGCCGGCCGGGAGCAGTCCGATGCCGTGCCGCTCACCGAGGAAGCGGACCAGGTCCGCCCCGCCGTGCACGCCGTGGACCCGGGCCAGGTGGTCCCCGAGCGGGGTGAAGTCCGGGTACAGGTAGCAGGTCGCGCGGACCGGGGCGAGCAGGGCGCCCGCGCAGGTGAACCGGCCGGCGACCGCGCGGGCCACGGCCTCGTGCAGCCGGCGGCTGGCCGCCACCCGCTCGACGACCTCCGGCGGCTCGCCGAACGCGTACGCGGCGGCGGCCTGCACCGGCGCCGGCGGACTGGACCAGATCTGGCTGGCGACCGGGACGAGGCGGCCGTGCAGGGCGCGTCCGGTGTCGCTGTCGGGCAGTCGGGCCACACCGGTCCGCCAGCCGCCGACGGCCAGGTTCTTGGTGAGCCCGGTGGTGACGACGGTGCGTTCCGGGGCGTGCCGGGCCGGGGACTCGGCGGGCACCGAGGTGTCGTAGACGAGGTCGCAGTAGATCTCGTCGGAGACGATGACGAGGTCCAGCTCCCGGGCCGCCGCCGCGAGCCGGCGCACGGTGCCGGGGGAGGCGACGGTGCCGGTCGGGTTGTCCGGCAGGGTCACCACCACGCACCGGGGATCCCGGCCGGCCGCCCGCGCCGCGGTGACGGCCGCGCGCAGCCGCTCCGGGTCGGGCACCCCGCCCTGGCCCGGCGCGATCGGCACGGGGACGGGACGGGCGCCCACGAGCCGGGCCTGTGCGGCGTAGCTGACCCAGCTGGGTACGGGCACGACCACGTCCCCGCCGAGCGCGAGCAGCAGCGCGAACAGCAGCGGCTTGCTGCCCGGCCCGGCCACGACGAGCCCGGGATCGGTGGCGAGATCGCGGCGGTCCCAGTACCCGGCGGCGGCGGTGCGCAGCGCCCGGCTGCCGGCCACGGGCCCGTACGCGTTCTCGTCCGCCGCGGCGGCGAGCCGCCGGCGCAGCGCGGGCAGCACGGGCAGGCCGATCTCCCCGCCGGCCATGGGCAGGACCTGTTCCCCGGCCCGTCGCCTGCGGTCCAGGGCCTCGTCGGCGGCCAGGGTCGCCGACATGGGGATGGACGGGGCATCGGACATGCTGTCACTGCCCCCAGTCGCGCAGCTGGACCTCGACCATCTCCAGGGTCAGCCGGCCCTCCGCGATGTCCTCCACGCGGAGGGTCAGCAGGCACTCGGGGCAGGAGAGCGTCTCGCCCTGGACGACCGGCGGGACGGTGAGGTCGGTCTCGCACTCGGGGCAGGCGCCGGTGAGGGTGGCGCTGGACATGGATCGACTCCGTTCGATGAGGTGCTGGGGCGGTCCACCACCCTCCAACGCGCCGCCGGAAAGAGTAAAGACGGGCCGGTTAAATCTCTGTAGTGGATTGTCAAGAAGTGTCAAGACGGAAAGGAGTTGCAAGTTTGCCCTGGCGGAATGTCAAGTCCGCTGGAATACCGCGGCCGCCGTCCGGGGCGGCAACTAATGTGCCGCCATGGACATTTTCCCGCTGCCCCGGCTCGGACTGGTCGTGCCACCGGAAAACCCGCTCGCCGAACCGGAGTTCAACCGTCTGATCGGCGCCGAGCTGAATGTGTACACCGCGCGTTTCCCGCTGACTCCCGGAATGGGTGTGAAGGAAACGATGCTCCGGTACAACGACGTGCTCGCGGACACGCTCGCCACCTTCGGCCGGATGCACCTGGACGCCGCCGTCGTGGCCTGCAACGCCTCCCACTATCTGCTGGGACCCGACGGCGACCGGGCTTTCGTGGCCGAACTGTCCGAGGCCTTCGGTTATCCCGTGCAGTCGACGACGCAGGCCATCCTCGCGGTGTGCGAGGAATTCGGGATATCCCGCCTGACCCTCGTCTCCCCCTACTGGGACTGGCTCACGGAGACCTCCCGCTCCTTCTGGGAGCAGGCCGGCGTCGCCGTCGACCGGGTGGTCCTCGCCCCGGCCGTCGTGGACCCGAAGGAGCAGGACCACGAGTTCGACCCGTACCGGGTGACGACCAGGACCCTCCTCGGCCGGATACGCGAGGCCGGCCTGCCCGACGACGGGGCGATCCTGTTCACCGGCACGGGCATGGGCACCCTGGCCGCCCTGGCCGAACTGGACCGCGAGTTCGGCCGCACCACGCTGCTGACGTCCAACCTCGCGGCGGCCTGGTGGGCGCGGCGCACCGTGGGGGCCGCCGGCGCCGAGGTGCACCCCCTCCTGGAGCGGCTGGAGCGCGGCACGCCGCGCCGGCCCCGGTAACCGCCCCTCCCCGCCGTCCCCTTCCCACCGACCGCACCCACCGTCAAGGAGGCGCCCGCCGTGGCCGTCACCAGCGAAGCACAGTCGTCCGATCCCCTCGTGGCCGTGGTGAGCGGCGGTGCGTCCGGCATCGGCGCGGCCGCCGCGGCCGCGCTCACCGCCCGGGGCGTCCGCGTCGCCGCCCTGGACCTGAACCCCGACGAGGTCGCCGCACCGGCCGTCGGCATCGGCTGCGACGTCTCCGACGACGCGTCCGTGCGCGCCGCCGTCGCCGAGGTCGCCGACCGCTTCGGCCGCATCGACATCGTCGTGAACAACGCCGGCATCGCCGCGCAGGGCGACATCACCGGCAACGACGACGACGAGTGGCGGCGCGTGCTGGACGTGAACGTCGTCGGCATGGTGCGTCTCGCCCGGGCCGCGCTCCCGTACCTGCGCAAGTCCCCGGCCGCCGCGATCGTCAACACCTGCTCCGTCTTCGCCTCGATGGGGGTGCGGCGGCGCGTCCTCTACTCCGCCTCCAAGGGCGCCGTCCACTCCCTGACCCTGGCCATGGCCGCCGACCACGTCCGGGAGGGCATCCGGGTCAACGCCGTCGCGCCCGGCGCCGTCGACACCCCCTGGATCCGGCGGGTGCTGGCGAAGACCGCCGACCCGCAGGCGGAGCGGGACGCGCTGAACGACCGTCATCCGCTGGGCCGGCTGGCGCGGCCCGAGGAGGTCGGCGAGGCCATCGCCTTCCTGGCCACCGACGCCTCCGGCACCACCGGCACGGTCCTCGCCGTCGACGGCGGCATCCACGACCTGCGTCTGTAGCCGCGCCCGGGCCGCCGGCCCCGCGCCACCGCCCCGTCCGGGGCCGGGAGCGCGGGGCCGGCGGCGTGCCCGGAGCGGATCACCCGGCCTGCGGGGGAGCCGGGAAGTGCTTCTCCTGCACGAAGAACTCGACGTACCGGTCGAAGAGTTCACCGGTGAGCGGCGGGCAGGCGATCCCCGTGCCGGACAGGGCCTCCTCCGTCTGCGTGGTGTCCAGGGCCGGATAGAAGGCGTCGGTGTCGCCCGTCATCAGCTCGAAGGCGTGCAGCAGCGGCAGCAACGCGTTGTCGCGGTCCGAGCGGACCAGCTCCCGCCAGGCCTCCGGGGCCAGCTCCCGCAGGGGGTAGCCGAGCGCCCGCAGACGGTCCACGCACGCACCGAGGTCCAGCGCGTCCCGGTTGAACAGGTGGAAGGTGCCGCCCGCCGCCGCCGGGCGGCCGGAGATCGCCACGATCGCCGCGCTGACGTAGTCGACCGGCAGCAGATGGAACCGCCCCTCCACACCGGCCGGCACCGCGCCCGACTGCAGCAGGCCCTTGAGCGCGAGCCACACGAAGTCCCGTGTCTGGCAGGCCCCGTTGACCTGGTCGCCGGAGATCACGTCCACCCGGTACACGGACACCGGCAGACCGCGGTCCCGGGCCAGCTCCAGCACCTGCTCGGCCACCCACTTGCTCTGCAGGTAGCCGCTGGGCAGCGCGTCGGCGGGCCCGGTGGGGTCGGTCACCTTCAGTGGCACGCCCGCGACGCGGGGGCCGTTGAACACGCCGACGGTGGAGACGTGGTGGACGGGCACCGTGCGGTGGCGGGCGGCCAGGCGCAGGATCTCCTCGGTGCCGCGCACGTTGGCGTCCCGCAGCGCCGTGTAGGGGTGCAGCCAGTGGACCGTCGCGCCCGCGTGGTAGACGGCGTCCACCGTGCGGGCCAGGCCGTCGAAGGACTCCTCGGGCAGACCGAGCAGCGGCCGGGCCAGGTCGCCGGCGAGCACCGAGAGCCGGTCCGGGTCGATCTCGTCCCAGACCCGGTACCACTCCAGGCTCGCCCGCAGCCGCGCGTGGGCCGCCGCGTCGTCGGTGCCGCGCACCAGGCAGTGGATCCTGGCCCGGGTCGTCCGCATCAGGTCGCGCAGCAGGAACGCGCCGAGGAAGCCGCTGGCGCCGGTGAGCAGGATCTCGTCCGGGTCCGTGACCGTGCGGACGACCTCCTCGGCGGGGCGGATCGCGGGGTCGAGCCGGATGTCCGCGGCGTGGTCCACCGCCGGTGTGCCCGCGGCCCGGGGCCCGTCGTCGAGCAGGGTCAGCAGGTGCGCGGCCAGCTCCGCGGGCGTCGGGTGGTCGAAGACGAGGGTGGCGGGCAGGTTCAGACCGGTGCGGGCCGTGAGCCGGTTGCGCAGCTCCACCGAGGTGAGCGAGTCCAGGCCGAGCTGCGGGAAGGGCCGCCGCGCGTCGATGCCCGCGCCGTCCGCGTGACCGAGCGCGCCGGCGGTCTCCGCGAGCACCACGTCCCGCACGGCGGCCTGCCGCCCCGCGGGCGACAGGTCCGCGAGCAGGTCGGCGAGCGGGGGCTCGGCGGCGGCCTCGTCGGTCACCGACGGCCGCGCCGGACGGCGGACGAGGGAGGTGAACACCGCGGGCACGGCGGGCTGTTCGCGCAGCGCCGCGAGGTCCAGCGGGCCGGCCACGGCGTCCGGGCGGCCCGCGCGCAGCGCGAGGTCCAGCAGGCCGGGACCCTCGGCGGTGGGCACGGGCAGCAGGCCGGTGCGGGCGATCCGCTTCAGGTCGGCCTCCGTCAGCCCCTCGGCGAGGCCGCCGGCCTCGGCCCACAGGCCCCAGGCGACCGACGTGGCGGGCAGGCCCTGGGCCGCCCGGTGCTGCGCGAGGGCGTCCAGCGCGGCGTTGGCGGCGGCGTAGTCGGCCTGTCCGGGGCCGCCGAGCAGGGCCGCCACCGAGGAGAACAGCACGAAGGCCGTCAGGTCCCGGTCGCGGGTCAGCTCGTGCAGATGCCAGGCCGCGTCCGCCTTCGGGGCCAGCACCCCGGCCAGGCGTTCGGCGGTCAGCGCCGGGACGAGACCGTCGTCCCGGACACCGGCCATGTGCACGACCCCGGTGAGCGGGTGCTCCGCGGGGACGGCGTCGAGCAGCGCGGCGAGCGCGGCACGGTCGGAGACGTCGCACGCCCGGAGCGTGACCCGCGCCCCCAGACCGGTGAGCTGCGCGGCCAGGTCGCGTGCGCCTTCGGCCTGTTCGCCCCGGCGGCTGACCAGCAGCAGGTGCCGGACGCCGTGCTCGGTGACGAGGTGCCGGGCGAACAGGGCGCCGAGCGCACCGGTGCCGCCGGTCACCAGCACGGTCCCGTCGGGGCCGAAGGCGGGGCGGACGGACGGCTCGCCCCGGCGGGCGTCCGGCCGTTCCGCCCGGGTCAGGCGCGGCACCAGGAGCGTGCCCTGCCGGATCGCCGCCTCGGACTCCCCGGCCGCGACCAGCGCGGTGACCGCGGCGGTCAGCAGGGCGGGGTCGGTCGCCGGGTCGGCGTCGACGAGGACGAACCGGCCCGGCGCCTCGGAACGGGCCGAGCGCAGCAGGCCCAGGGCGGCGGCCGCACCGGGATCGGTGAGCGGCTCCCCGCCGGCCGCCACGGCACCCGAGGTCACCACGGCCACCGGGGCCCCGGTGCCGCCCTCGTCGGCGAGCACGCGCTGGGCCAGCCGCATCGCCTCCAGGGTGGTGCCGTGCAGCGCGTCCACCGGGTCGCCACCGGGCGCGGCCGTCGTCAGGCGCACGACCTCCGGGACCGGGGTGCCCTCGGGAGCGGGGGCCAGGGAGCGCGGCACCCAGTCGACGTGGAAGAGCGCCTCGTGCCCGCGGGCGGCGAGGGCGGCCGGCCGGGACGGGCCGGCCTGCCGCACGGTCACCGCCGCGACGTCCGCCACCGGCCGGCCGGCCGGGGTGGACAGCCGCAGGGCCACGGTGCCGTCGTCGTGCGGGACGGCGCGCACCCGCAGCCGGGTCGCGCCCGAGGCGTGCAGCCGCAGCCCGCGCCAGCGGACCGCGACGGCCTCCTCCCCGGACCCGGGCCGCAGCAGCCGTACCGCGGCCGCGAGCAGCGCGGGATGCAGCCCGAGACGCCCCGCCTCCCCGGCCGCCGCCTCGGGCAGCGCCAGCTCGGCGAACACCTCCGCGCCGCGACGCCACACACCGGTCACCGGCGGCCGGGTGCCGTCGTCCGCGGCACTCTCGGCCCCGGCCGGCGGCCACGGTCCGGGCTCCGGCGGCGCGATCACGGGTACGGCCCCCAGCGTGCCGTGCGCATGCCCGGCCCAGGGCGCGTCGGGGTCGTCGGACCGCGTGTGGACGGTGACGGCACGGCGCCCGTCGCCGGCCGGCGCGCCCACCCGGACCTGCACCTGGAGGGCGCCCTCGGCGGGCAGGGCCACCGGCTCGTCCACGACCAGTTCCTCGACCGCGTCGCAGCCGGCCTCGTCGGCCGCCCGGACCGCCAGTTCGACCAGCACCTCCTCGGCGAGCAGCGGCACACCCGCCACGGTCCGTACGGTGTCCCCGGGCGCCGTACGGCGCGAGACGCGCCCGGTGAGGACCACGCCGCCGTCGTCGAGCCGCAGCGCGGCGCCCAGCAGCGGGTGCCCGGCCGGGACGAGACCCAGACCGGCGGTGTTCGCGGAGGTGTCCGCCGGGTCGAGCCAGTAGCGCTCGTGCTGGAAGGCGTAGGTCGGCAGGGGGACGCGGCGGGCGCCGGTGCCGGCGAAGAACCGCCGCCAGTCCACGGGCACGCCCGCCTCGTGCAGCCGGCCGAGGGCGGACACGAGGGAGTGCGGCTCGGGCCGGTCCCGGTGCAGGAGGGGGACCGTGACGGCGGTGGCGCCCAGGTCGTCCAGGACCTCCCGGGCGAGCCCGGACAGCACGCTGTCCGGGCCGATCTCCACGAACGTCGTCACGCCCTGCTCGTACAGGGTGCGGACGGTGTCGGCGAACCGCACCGCGTGCCGGAGCTGGCCGGTCCAGTACTCGGGGGTGCGCAGGTCGTCGGGGGTGGCGAGGGTGCCGGTGAGGGTGGGCACGACCGGCAGGACCGGGGCCGCGTAGGCGAGTTGCTTCGCGGTGGTGTGGAACTCGTCGAGGACGGCGTCCATGTGGGGGGAGTGGAAGGCGTGCGACACGGTGAGCCGGCGCGTCTTGTGGCCCCGCCGGCGCAGCTCCTCCGCGACGGCCTCGACGGCCGGGGCACTGCCCGAGATCACCGTGGAGTGCGGCGTGTTGACCGCGGCGATGTCGACGTCGTCGGTGAGGAGCGGGCGGACGGCGTCCTCCGGTGCCTGGACCGCGACCATGGCGCCGCCGGGCGGCTGGGCGCCCATCAGGCGGGCGCGGGTGGTGACGAGCCGGGCGGCGTCGGGGAGGGTGAGGATGCCGGCGAGGTGGGCGGCGGTGAGTTCGCCGAGGGAGTGGCCGGCGAGGTGGTGGGGGGTGATGCCCCAGGTGGTGAGGAGGTGGTGGAGGGCGGTTTCGAGGGCGAAGAGGGCGGGTTGGGTGTAGCGGGTGTCGTGGAGGTGGTCTCCGGTGGTGATGGTGTGGTGGAGGGGTTGGTCGAGGTGGGGGTCGAGGGCGGCGCAGGCGGTGTCGAAGGCTTCGGCGAAGGCTGGGTAGGTGTCGTGGAGTTCGCGGCCCATGCCGATGCGCTGGGCGCCCTGGCCGGTGTAGAGGAACGCCACCCGGCCGCCCGCGGGAGGCGAGGACTCGGGTGTCCGGCTCGCCAGGGCCCGCAACCGGGCCGTGAGCTCCTCGCGGTCCGCGCCCACGAGCGCCACCCGGTGGGCGTGGGCGGTGCGGGTGGTGGCGAGGGAGTGGGCGAGGTCGAGGGGGTCCTGGTCGGGGTGGTCCTCGAGGTGGGTGAGGAGGCGTTCGGCCTGGGCCTTGAGGGCCTGGGGGGTCTTGGCCGACAGCAGCCAGGGCAGGGCGCCGGCGGGACGGCGTACCGGGTCGCCGGCCGTGGGCTCCTCCGCGGGCGCCTCCTCCAGGATGACGTGCGCGTTCGTGCCGCTCACGCCGAACGCGGACACCGCCGCGCGCCGCGGCCCGCCGGGCCGGGCCGGCCAGGGGCGCGGCGCGGTCAGCAGCCGGACCGTCCCGGCGGACCAGTCGACCATGGGGGTGGGCTCGTCCACGTGGAGCGTCCGCGGCAGCGTGTCGTGGTGCAGGGCCTGGATCATCTTGATGACACCGCCGACCCCCGCCGCGGCGACCGTGTGACCGATGTTGGACTTCAGCGAGCCGAGCCAGAGGGGCTGGTCGGGGGTGTGGGCGGCGCCGTAGGTGGCGAGGAGCGCCTGGGCCTCGATGGGGTCGCCGAGGCGGGTGCCGGTGCCGTGGGCCTCGACGGCGTCGACGTCGGCCGCGGTGAGCCGGGCGTCGGCGAGCGCGGCCCGGATCACCCGCTCCTGGGAGGGGCCGTTGGGGGCGGTGAGCCCGTTGCTGGCGCCGTCCTGGTTGACGGCGCTGCCGCGCAGCACGGCGAGCACGCGGTGGCCGTTGCGGCGGGCGTCGGAGAGACGCTCGACCACCAGGACGCCCACGCCCTCCGACCACGAGGTGCCGTCGGCCGCCGCGGCGAAGGACTTGATGCGGCCGTCCGGGGCCAGCCCCCGCTGCCGTGAGAAGTCCACGAAACCGCCCGGCGTTGCCGTGACCGTCACCCCGCCCGCCAGCGCCAGCTCCGACTCGCCGCGCCGCACCGACTGGACGGCGAGGTGCAGGGCGACCAGCGACGAGGAGCAGGCGGTGTCGACGGAGACGGCCGGGCCCTCCAGACCCAGGGTGTAGGCGATGCGGCCGGAGGCGATGCTGCTGTACCGGCCGGTCATCAGGTGGCCCTCGTACTCCTGGGGACCTTCCAGGCCGAGGTAGCTCTGCTCCACCAGCCCCGCGAACACACCGGTCCGCGAGCCCTTCAGCGAGGCCGGGTCGATCCCCGCGTCCTCCAGCGCCTCCCACGCGGACTCCAGCAGCAGCCGCTGCTGCGGGTCCATCGCCCGGGCCTCGCGCGGCGACACACCGAAGAAGCCCGCGTCGAACTGTGCCGCACCGTCGAGGAAGCCGCCGTGCCGGGTGTAGGTGGTGCCCGGGTGGTCCGGGTCGGGGTGGTGGAGCCGGTCCAGGTCCCAGCCCCGGTCCTCCGGGAAGGCGCTGATGGCGTCCCTGCCCTCGGCGACCAGCCGCCACAGCTCGTCGGGAGAGGCCACACCGCCCGGGAACCGGCACGCCATGCCGACGACGGCGACGGGTTCGCCGCCGGCGTTCTCCAGCTCGGTGATGCGTTCACGGGCCTTCTGCAGATCCGCGGTGACCCACTTCAGGTAGTCGACCAGCTTCTGCTCGTTGGACGGCTCTGCGGACATGCGGGAACAGCCTCTCCTCGAAGGACGTACGGCGATGGGGACAGGGAGGTGGCGTCAGCGGGCCTCGCGGCCCAACTGCTGGTCGATGAAGGCGAAGAGGTCGTCCGCCGAAGCCGCCGCGAAGGGCTCCGCGGCCGCCGCCTCGACCGGCACCGGCGGCCGGCCGCCGAGTCCGGCGAGCAGCGCGTGCAGCCGTACGGCCGCGGTGGCGCGCGTCTCGTCCTGCGGCGGCAGACCGGTCAACGTGGCCTCCAGGCGGTCCAGTTCGGCCAGCACCGCCTGCGCGGAGCCGTCCGTGGCGGGCTCCACCAGGGACTCCAGACGGGCGGCCAGGTCACCCGGCGTCGGATGGTCGAAGACCAGCGTGGTGGGCAGGGGGATCCCCGCGGCCGCGCTCAGCCGGCTGCGCAGTTCCACCGCCGTCAGGGACGTGAAGCCCAGGTCCTGGAACTGCCGGTCCGCGGCCACCGCACCCTGGCCGGCGTGGCCCAGCACGGCGGCGATCTCCCGTGTGACCAGGTCCAGTACGTGCTGCTCGCGTTCCACGGCGGTCAGACCCGCCAGCTGTTCGGCGAGCGTCGGCGCCTCGGCCGGCGCCGCGGCGGCGGCATCCGCCGGCGGCTGCCCGCCGGGCGCGGCCTGCTCGTCCGCCGGCTCGGGTGCCTGCGCCTCGAACCAGTACCGCGCGTGCTGGAAGGCGTAGGTGGGCAGCGGGACGCGGCGGGCGCCGGTGCCCTCGAAGAACCGCTCCCAGTCCACCGGGACCCCGCGGGTGTGCAGGGCGCCGAGCGCCTCGACCAGGCTCCGGGACTCCGCCTGGTCGCGCCGCAGCAGGGGGATCGCCGCCAGCTCCTGCGGACGGTCGGCACCGGCGCTCACCAACGGGCTGAGCACCGCGTCCGGGCCGATCTCCACGAACGTGGTCACGCCCTCGGCCTCCAGGGTGCGGATGCCGTCGGCGAAGCGGACCGCGCCGCGGATGTGCCGGGTCCAGTACTCGGGGGTGGCGAGGTCCTCACCCGTCCCGCCGGTGAGGTTGGAGACCACCGGGATCCGCGGCGGACGGAAGTCGACCGTGGCCGCGATCTGCCGGAACTCCTCCAGGACGGGCTCCATGTGCGCCGAGTGGAAGGCGTGCGAGACCTTCAGCCGGCTCGTCCTGCGCCCCAGCGCCGTGAAGTGGCCGGCGACCCGGCGCACCGCCTCCGGATCCCCGGACACGACGGTGGAGTCGGGCGAGTTGAGGGCGGCGATGTCGACCCCCTCCGTCAACTGCGCGGCGACCTCCGCCTCGGTGGCCTGTACGGCGACCATCGCGCCGCCTGCGGGCGCGGACTGCATCAGCCGTCCTCGCGCCGCGACCAGCCGGGCGGCGTCGGGGAGGGTGAGGATGCCGGCGAGGTGGGCGGCGGTGAGTTCGCCGAGGGAGTGGCCGGCGAGGTGGTGGGGGGTGATGCCCCAGGTGGTGAGGAGGTGGTGGAGGGCGGTTTCGAGGGCGAAGAGGGCGGGTTGGGTGTAGCGGGTGTCGTGGAGGTGGTCTCCGGTGGTGATGGTGTGGTGGAGGGGTTGGTCGAGGTGGGGGTCGAGGGCGGCGCAGGCGGTGTCGAAGGCTTCGGCGAAGGCTGGGTAGGTGTCGTGGAGTTCGCGGCCCATGCCGATGCGCTGGGCGCCCTGGCCGGTGTACAGGAACGCCACCCGGCCGCCGGAGCCGCGCCCCGGGAACGCGTCGGCTCCGGCCAGCTGCCGCAGCGACGCGACGAGTTCCGCCCGGCCGGTGCCGACCGCCACCGCCCGGTGGGCGTGCGTGGTGCGGGTGGTGGCGAGGGAGTGGGCGAGGTCGAGGGGGTCCTGGTCGGGGTGGTCCTCGACATGGGTGAGGAGGCGTTCGGCCTGGGCCTTGAGGGCCTGGGGGGTCCTGGCCGACAGCAGCCAGGGCAGGGCGCCGGCGGGACGGCGTACCGGGTCGCCGGCCGCGGGGTCCTCCGTGGGTTCCTCCGCGGGCGCCTCCTCCAGGATGACGTGCGCGTTCGTCCCCCCGAAACCGAAGGAGGAGACGGCGGCGCGGCGGGGTCGTGTGGTGGGGTCGGCGGGCCAGGGGACGGGTTCGGTGAGCAGGCGCATGGTGCCGGTGGACCAGTCGACCATGGGGCTGGGGTTCTCGGCGTGCAGGGTCCTGGGCAGGGTGTGGTGGCGGAGTGCCTGGATCATCTTGATGATGCCGCCGACGCCCGCCGCGGCCTGCGCGTGGCCGATGTTGGATTTGAGTGAGCCGAGCCAGAGGGGCTGGTCGGGGGTGTGGGCGGCGCCGTAGGTGGCGAGGAGTGCCTGGGCCTCGATGGGGTCGCCGAGGCGGGTGCCGGTGCCGTGGGCCTCGACGGCGTCGACGTCGGCCGCGGTGAGGCGGGCGTCGGCGAGCGCGGCCCGGATGACTCGTTCCTGGGAGGGGCCGTTGGGGGCGGTGAGCCCGTTGCTGGCGCCGTCCTGGTTGACGGCGCTGCCGCGCAGTACGGCGAGGACGCGGTGGCCGTTGCGGCGGGCGTCGGAGAGACGTTCGACGAGGAGGAGACCGACGCCTTCCGCCCAGCCGGTGCCGTCGGCGTCGGCGGAGAAGGAGCGGCAGCGCCCGTCGGCCGACAGCCCCCGCAGCCGGGAGAACTCCACGAACGCGACCGGCGTCGACATCACCGTCGCCCCGCCCGCCAGGGCGAGGTCGCACTCGCCGTTGCGCAGGGCGCCGGCGGCCAGGTGGAGGGCGACGAGGGAGGAGGAGCAGGCGGTGTCGACGGTGACGGCCGGCCCCTCGAAACCGTAGGTGTACGACAGCCGCCCCGAGGCGATGCTGCCCGCGCTGCCGCTGAAGAGGAAGCCCTCCAGGCCCTCGGAGGGCCGGTGCGAGCGCGTGCCGTAGTCGTTGTACATGACCCCGGTGAACACACCGGTGCGCGAGCCGCGCAGGGCCGCCGGTTCCAGTCCCGCGCTCTCCAGCGCCTCCCACGCCGTCTCCAGCAGCAGCCGCTGCTGCGGGTCCGTCGCCAGCGCCTCGCGCGGCGAGAGCCCGAAGAATTCGGCGTCGAAGCCGTCCGCGTCGTGCAGGAAGCCGCCCTCCCGCCCGTAGGAGGTGCCCGGCCGGTCGGGGTCGGGGTCGTAGAGCCGCTCCAGGTCCCAGCCCCGGTTGACCGGGAACTCGCTGATGGCGTCGGTGCCGTCGGCGACCAGCCGCCACAGGTCGTCCGGCGAGGCCACACCGCCCGGGTAGCGGCAGGCCATGCCCACGATGGCGATCGGCTCGTGCTGCCGCTCCTCGATCTCGCGCAGTCTCGCCCGCGCCTCCTGCGCCTCCCCGATGGCCTTCTTGAGGTAGTCGCGGAGCTTGTCCTCGCCCGCCATGAGCCGTTCAACTCCTTGCAGTCGTCAGCGTCGTCGTCGGATGGGCGCCGTGCGGCGCGGGGGCGGGGCGCCGTCGCCCCGCCGGGGTCAGTCGAGGTCGTCGAGCAGGGCGAACAGCTCCTCGTCGGTGGCCGTCTCCAGGGCCGCGGGATCGGCGTCCCGGGGGTCGGGCCCGGTGCGGACCACGCTGTCCGCACCGGCGGCCGCGAGGAGTTCCCGCAGCCGGGCGACGACCCGCTCGTGCGCGTCGGTGCCCCGCTCGACCGCGGCCACCGCAGGAGCCAGCCGGTCCAGACCGGTCAGCAGCGCGTCGTCCGCCGGCTCGCCGGCGACGCCGAGCAGGTCCCGCAGGTGGTCGGCCAGCGCCTGCGGGGTGGGGTGGTCGAAGACCAGCGTGGTGGGCAGGCGCAGCCCGGTCTCCGCGACCAGCTGGTTGCGCAGCTCGACCGCCGTCAGCGAGTCGAAGCCCAGCTCCTGCAACGGGCGTCCGGCATCGATCTCCGCCGGGTCCGCGTGGCCGAGGACGGCCGCCACCCGGCCGCGCACCAGATCGGCCAGGGCACGGTCGCGCTCCTCGGGCGCCAGCGCGGCCAGCCGCTCGGCCAGGTCCGGGGCGTCCTGCCGCTCCGCCGCCGCCCGCCGGGGTGCCGGGCGCACCAGGGAGCGCAGCGGCGGCGGTACGGCACCCGAGGCGCGCAGCGCCGCGGTGTCCAGCCGGGTGACCGCGAGGACGTCCTCGCCGCCGCCCAGCGCCGCGTCGAACAGGCCCAGCGCGTCGTCGGTGGCCAGCGGACGCAGACCCGAACGGGCCAGCCGCCGCACATCGGCCTCGGAGAGGTGCCCGCTCAGCTCGCTGCTCTCCGCCCACAGGCCCCAGGCCAGGGAGACGGCGGGCAGGCCCTGTGCCCTGCGGTGCGCGGCCAGCGCGTCCAGGAAGGTGTTCCCGGCGGCGTAGTTGGCCTGGCCCGCCGTGCCGAGCAGACCGGCGACGGACGAGTACAGCACGAAGGCGGTGAGGGGGTGGTGGCGGGTGAGGTCGTGGAGGTGCCAGGCGGCGTCGGTCTTGGGTCGCAGGACGGTGTGGAGGCGGTCGGGGGT
>NZ_JBEYXJ010000084.1:0-38820 GCF_040645015.1 Streptomyces sp. NPDC046881
TCGCGGTCAGCTGGGAGTGCCGCCCTCGGTCCGAAGGACAGGCGATCAACCGTCAGGTCGATCAGAAGTCCATGTCACCGCCCGGCATGCCGCCGCCGGCCGGCGCGGCGGCCTTCTCCGGCTTGTCGGCGATGACGGCCTCGGTGGTGAGGAACAGCGCCGCGATGGAGGCGGCGTTCTGCAGCGCGGAGCGGGTCACCTTCGCCGGGTCGATGATGCCCTCGGCGACCAGGTCGACGTACTCGCCGGTCGCGGCGTTCAGGCCGTGGCCCGGGGTCAGGTTGCGCACCTTCTCCACCACGACACCGCCCTCGAGGCCGGCGTTGACGGCGATCTGCTTCAGCGGGGCCTCGAGCGCGATGCGCACGGCGTTGGCGCCGGTCGCCTCGTCACCCTCGAGCTCCAGCTTCTCGAAGACCTGGGAGGCCTGCAGCAGGGCCACGCCACCACCGGCGACGATGCCCTCCTCGACGGCGGCCTTCGCGTTGCGGACGGCGTCCTCGATGCGGTGCTTGCGCTCCTTGAGCTCGACCTCGGTGGCGGCACCGGCCTTGATGACGGCCACGCCGCCCGCGAGCTTCGCCAGGCGCTCCTGGAGCTTCTCGCGGTCGTAGTCGGAGTCGCTGTTCTCGATCTCGGCGCGGATCTGGTTCACCCGGCCGTTGACCTGGTCGGACGAGCCGGCACCGTCGACGATGGTGGTCTCGTCCTTGGTGATGACGACCTTGCGGGCGCGGCCCAGGAGGTCCAGGGTCGCGTTCTCCAGCTTGAGGCCGACCTCCTCGGAGATGACCTCGCCGCCCGTGAGGATGGCGATGTCGCCGAGCATGGCCTTGCGGCGGTCGCCGAAGCCCGGGGCCTTGACGGCGACGGACTTGAAGGTGCCGCGGATCTTGTTGACGACCAGGGTCGACAGGGCCTCGCCCTCGACGTCCTCGGCGATGATCAGCAGCGGCTTGCCCGACTGCATGACCTTCTCCAGCAGCGGGAGCAGGTCCTTGACCGAGGAGATCTTGGAGTTGGCGATGAGGATGTACGGGTCCTCGAGCGACGCCTCCATGCGCTCCATGTCGGTCGCGAAGTAGGCGGAGATGTAGCCCTTGTCGAAGCGCATGCCCTCGGTGAGCTCCAGCTCCAGACCGAAGGTGTTGCTCTCCTCGACGGTGATGACGCCTTCCTTGCCGACCTTGTCCATGGCCTCGGCGATCAGCTCGCCGATCTGGGTGTCGGCGGCGGAGATGGACGCGGTGGAGGCGATCTGCTCCTTGGTCTCGACGTCCTTCGCCTGCTCCAGCAGGGCGGCGGAGACGGCCTCGACGGCCTTCTCGATACCGCGCTTCAGAGCCATCGGGTTGGCACCGGCGGCGACGTTGCGCAGGCCTTCCTTGACCAGGGCCTGGGCGAGCACGGTCGCGGTGGTCGTACCGTCACCGGCGACGTCGTCCGTCTTCTTGGCGACTTCCTTGACCAGCTCGGCGCCGATCTTCTCGTACGGGTCCTCGAGCTCGATCTCCTTGGCGATGGAGACACCATCGTTGGTGATCGTGGGGGCGCCCCACTTCTTCTCGAGGACGACGTTGCGACCCTTGGGGCCGAGCGTCACCTTCACGGCGTCCGCGAGCTGGTTCATGCCGCGCTCGAGGCCGCGCCGCGCCTCCTCGTCGAACGCGATGATCTTGGCCATGTGAAGTGGTCCCTCCAGGACTGGGGGTGATTCCTTCGGACCGCGCCCGCGCCCGCGACGGACGGCTCGCCGGCCTCGTGGTTCCTTGCCCCACCCGGCCTGCGGGCCTCACCGACCCGGTCCTTCACTGTCACTCTCACCTTCAGAGTGCTAACGCCAATGATTAGCACTCGGCATGGTCGAGTGCAAGCGCCTGCACCGGTACGGGGCCCCCGTCAGCCGCACGCGAACAGCGGAACCGGGGCACGGCGAAGGGCCCGCACCCCGTGCGAGGTGCGGGCCCTTCGGACAAGAAACGTTCAGGCGGTGACGCGAACCATGTCGGCCTGCGGGCCCTTCTGGCCCTGCGAGATCTCGAACTCGACCCGCTGGCCCTCTTCCAGGGTGCGGTAGCCGTCCATCTGAATCGCGCTGTAGTGGACGAAGACGTCCGCACCACCGTCGACCGCGATGAAGCCGTACCCCTTCTCCGCGTTGAACCACTTGACGGTGCCCTGAGCCATGCCTAACTCCCCTATTACTGGCCCTTGCACAGATCCACACTTCGCGGACCCGGGTCAGACCTCACCCCCCATGGGACGGGGGCGTGCGCCGGAACGCGTCGACCGCGGCTGAATGTATCTGTCCAACTGCCGTCTGCAACAGGTCAATCGGACGAGAATTCTGGACGCGGGCGGTCCGGAATGTGGTGAGAATTCGCCCGAATTCAGGGCAAGTCGGGCCCCATAAAAGCCACAAAAGCCGCAGACAACCCGCACACTTTGGCTACTTCTTGTCGGGTCGCCCGGCATGATTCCAGGGCCTTCGACCCGAAGACCCGGGCCGTGTTCCCCAACCTTACCGCGCTCAATCACGCAGAATTGCCCCCTCCGCTTCTCTTACGGAGGGGGCAATCCGATGAACAATCGGTAACCGGTGTTACCGATGGTAATTGCGGGCCGTTCAGCCGCCTGCGACCGCCGGGATGATGGAGACACCGGCGCCGTCCGGGGTCGCCGTGTCCAAGCCCTGCTCGAACCGGACGTCGTCGTCGTTGACGTACACGTTGACGAAGCGGCGCAGCTTGCCCTGGTCGTCCAGGACGCGGGCGGCGATCCCGGTGTGGCTCTTCTCCAGATCGGCGATGACCTCGCCGAGCGTCGCCCCCTCGGCGGCGACCTCGGCCTGCCCGCCGGTGTAGGTGCGCAGGATGGTGGGGATGCGAACGGTCACGCTCATGCGAGGCCAGCCTCTCGGAAGGAGTCCAGGGTCGGGCGGATGGTGGCGGTGAGGCCGGTCCCGGCCACCGCGTCCAGGGTCTTGAGGCCGTCGCCCGTGTTGAGCACGACGGTCGTGAGGGCCGGGTCCAGCCGGCCGCTCTCGATCAGCTTGCGCGTCACGCCCACGGTCACGCCGCCGGCGGTCTCCGCGAAGATGCCCTCCGTGCGGGCGAGCAGCTTGATCGCGTCCACGATCTCCGCGTCCGTCACGTCCTCCACCACACCGCCGGTACGGCGCGCGATGTCCAGGACGTACGGCCCGTCGGCCGGGTTGCCGATGGCCAGGGACTTGGCGATGGTGTTCGGCTTCTGCGGGCGGACCACGTCGTGGCCGGCCTTGAAGGCGGTGGACACCGGCGAGCAGCCCTCGGCCTGCGCACCGAAGATCTTGTACGGCCTGTCCTCCACCAGACCCAGCTTGATCAGCTCCTGGAGACCCTTGTCGATCTTCGTGAGCTGGGAGCCGGAGGCGATCGGGACCACGATCTGGTCGGGCAGCCGCCAGCCGAGCTGCTCGCAGATCTCGTACGCCAGGGTCTTGGAGCCCTCCGCGTAGTACGGCCGCAGGTTGACGTTGACGAAGCCCCAGCCCTCGCCGGCCGGGTCGCCGATCAGCTCCGAGCAGAAGCGGTTCACGTCGTCGTAGTTGCCCTCGATGCCGACCAGTTCGCCGCCGTAGACCGCGGCCATGACGACCTTGCCCTGCTCCAGGTCGTGCGGGATGAACACGCAGGAGCGGAAGCCGGCCCGGGCGGCGGCGGCGCCGACGGCGCCGGCCAGGTTGCCGGTGGAGGAGCAGGAGAGCGTGGTGAAGCCGAAGGCGCGGGCGGCCTCCAGGGCCTGGGCGACGACCCGGTCCTTGAAGGAGTGGGTCGGGTTCCCGGAGTCGTCCTTCACGAACAGGCCGCCGGTCACGCCCAGCTCGCGCGCCAGGTTGTCGGCCTCGACGAGCTTGGTCCAGCCGGGGTTGAGGTTGGGCTTGTCGGTGACGTCCGCCGGGACGGGCAGCAGCGGCGCGTACCGCCAGATGTTCGCGGGGCCGGCCTCGATGCGCCGGCGCAGTTCCTCGGTGTCGTAGGCGGAGAAGTCGTAGGCGATCTCGAGCGGGCCGAAGCACTCCTCACAGGCGAAGACCGGACCGAGCGGGACGCGGTGACCGCACTCGCGACAGCTCAGGGCGGCGGCGGGACCGAGGTCGACGGTGGTGTCGCTGGAGGTGGCAACTGTCTGCACAGCCATGGAGGCGAGGCCCTTTCTCCTCATCTTCCTCACGACGCATCTCGCCGTGAGACGGATTTGGCACCTTCCCTAGCCGGGAGCCTCGCTACGAGGACGAGAGCCGACTGGAGGGTTGCCGGGGCTTCATCGGGCCGTGTCCCTCTGCCCCTCTGGATGAGCGGTATTCGGTTGTGGACGCCCGCGACCCCCGACATGCGATGGTCATCGGCGTTGTTCAAGACTGTAACCGACGGCCAGGACAGTTGAGATAGTCGTCCGAACCGCGAGATGGATCACACGGTGACGTGTGGTCGTGACAGTGAGGAGCCGCCGACCGTGCTGGAAGAAGTCGAGCGCTGGCTGAGCACCCGCTCCTGGTCCGTGGCCGACCGACCGCTGCACCAGGTCGTGGCGGCCAAGCAGCGCACGGGCCAGACGATCAGCGTCGTGCTGCCCGCGCTCAACGAGGAGGAGACGGTCGGCGACATCGTCGCGGTCGTCCGGCACGACCTCGTGGAGCAGGTGCCGCTCGTGGACGAGATCGTGGTCGTCGACTCCGGTTCCACCGACCGCACCGCCGAGGTCGCCGCGCGCGCGGGCGCCCGGGTCGTCCACCGCGACGACATCCTGCCCCGCATACCCGCCGTCCCCGGCAAGGGCGAGGTGCTGTGGCGCTCGCTGCTGGTGACCGGCGGGGACATCGTCTGCTTCGTCGACGCGGACCTGCGGGAGTTCTCCTCCGACTTCGTCACCGGGATCGTCGGCCCGCTGCTCACCGAACCGGACGTCGACCTGGTCAAGGGCATGTACGACCGCCCGCTCGCCGGTGCCTCCGGGCAGGGCGGCCGGGTCACCGAACTCATGGCCCGTCCGCTGCTGAACATGCACTGGCCGCAGCTGGCCGGGTTCGTGCAGCCGCTGGGCGGCGAGTACGCGGCCCGCCGCTCCCTGCTGGAACAGCTGCCGTTCCCGGTGGGCTACGGCGTGGAGCTGGGCATGCTGGTCGACGCGCTGCACCTGGTCGGCCTGGACGCGCTGGCCCAGGTCGACCTGGGGGTGCGCAAGCACCGGCACCAGGACGGGCAGGCCCTCGGCCGGATGGCGGCGGCGATCTACCGCACGGCTCAGCTGCGGCTCGCGCGCGGCCACCTCGTCCGGCCCTCGCTCACGCAGTTCGAGCGGGGCGAGGACGGGTTCGAGCCGCGGACCTACTCGGTGGACACCGAGGAGCGGCCGCCCATGGTGGAGATCGCGGAGTACGCCGAGCGGAAGGTGGCGTGAACTCCCCGTATACGGTCCCCCGCCCCGGCCCCCGCCGGGCGGAGCGTACGTTTGAGCGTTTCCGGGCCGGGCTAGGTTGAGGCGTATGGCTTCCACGCGTGCTCCCGCTGAAAAGGCTCATGTGCTGGTCGCGTCGAACCGCGGCCCGGTCTCCTACCAGGTGGGCGAGGACGGCTCGCTGCACGCCAGACGGGGTGGTGGCGGGCTGGTCTCGGGACTGTCCGCCATCGGCTCGGACGCGGGCTCGGTGTGGGTGTGCGCCGCGCTCGGCGAAGGCGACCGGGCGGCCGTGCGGCGCGCGGACGGCGGACTGCTGCCGGCCGAGGAGACCGGCGGGCAGCGGGTGCGGATGCTCGACATCGACGCGAGCGTGCACGCCGAGGCGTACAACGGCATCGCCAACTCGGTGCTCTGGTTCGTCCACCACATGCTGTACCAGACCCCGCTGGAGCCGGTCTTCGACGCGGAGTTCCGGCGGCAGTGGGGCTCGTACCAGGCGTACAACCGGGCGTTCGCCGAGGCGCTGGCCGAGGAGGCGGCCGAGGGCGCGGCGGTGCTGATCCAGGACTACCACCTGGCCCTCGCCCCCCGCATGCTCCGCCAGCTCCGTCCCGACCTGCGCATCGGCCACTTCTCGCACACCCCGTGGGCGCCGCCGGACTACTTCCGGCTGCTTCCCGACGACATCGCGGCCGAGCTGCTCGGCGGCATCCTGGGCGCGGACCGGGCGGCGTTCCTCACCCGGCGGTGGGCGGACGCGTTCACCGACTGCTGTCACGCGGTGCTCGGGCCCGGCATCCCGTCCGGTACCGAGATCGGGGTGCACGGGCTGGGCGCGGACGCGGACTTCCTGCGCAAGCGGGCGCACGAGCCGGACGTGGACGAGCGGATGGCGGCGCTGCGGAAGGAGATCGGACCGGACCGGAAGACGATCGTCCGGGTGGATCGCACCGAGCTGTCCAAGAACATCGTGCGCGGCCTGCTGGCGTACGAGCAGCTGCTGGCGGACCACCCCGAGTGGCGGGAGAAGGTCGTCCACGTGGCGTTCGCCTACCCGTCCCGGCAGGACCTCGCCGTGTACCGGGAGTACACGGCCGAGGTGCAGCGGGTCGCGGAGGAGATCAACGAGCGGTACGGCACCGCGGGCTGGACCCCCGTCGAGCTGCACGTGAAGGACGACTTCGCGCGCTCCCTGGCCGCGTACCGGCTGGCCGACGTGGCCCTCGTGAACCCCATCCGGGACGGCATGAACCTCGTCGCCAAGGAGGTCCCGGTCGTCTCCGACCAGGGCTGCGCGCTGGTGCTGTCACGGGAGGCCGGGGCGTACGAGGAGCTGGGCGAGGACGCGTTCACGGTGAACCCGTACGACATCGCGGGCACGGCCCGGGCCCTGCACGAGGCGCTGACCCTGCCGAGGGCCGAGCGCGCCGAACGCTCCAAGCGGCTGGCCGCCGCCGCGACCGCGCTGCCGCCGACCCGGTGGTTCCTGGACCAGCTGGGCGCGCTGACCGGTCAGCCGAGCTGAGCGGCGAGCGCCCCGAGCAGCTCCACGACGCCCTCCGGGCCGTTCACCACCAGGTCGGCGCGTTCCGCCAGCTCGGTGACCTCGGCGCTGCCGCTGCAGACCAGCAGGCCGGGGACGCCGTTGGTGCGGAGCTTGTCGACGGCGGCGAAGGCCGGGAGGTCGCCGAGGTCGTCGCCGGCGTAGACGACGCATCCGGCACCGATGGCGCGGGCGTGGCCCAGGAGGGCCACGCCCTTGTCCATGCCCGGGGGGCGCAGTTCCAGGACCAGGCGGCCGGGTTCGACGATCAGGCCGTGCCGGGTGGCGAGGTCGGAGAGGGGGCCGCGCAGGGACTCGAGGGCGGCCTGCGGGTCGGCGGCACGGCGGGTGTGCACCGCGAGGGCCCGGCCCTTCTCCTCGATCAAGATGCCCTCGCCGGCGCCTACGCGCTCCAGCAGGCGGGGCAGCTCGGCGCGGACGGCGGCCACGCCGGGGTGCGGGGGCGGGGCGGTGACCGTGCCGGTGGCCGCGTCCCAGCGTTCGGCGCCGTAGTGGCCGAGGACGGTGAGGTGCTCCAGGCCGGGGACGCCGGCGAAGCCGCCGTTGCGGACCGCGACCTCGGGCGGGCGGCCGGTGATCACGGCGACGGAGGCCACCTGCGGGGCGAGCGCGGCCAGTGCGGGCACGGCGCCGGGGTGGGCGCGGGCCTGCTCGGGGTCGGCGACGATGGGGGCCAGGGTGCCGTCGAAGTCCAGGCCGATCAGCGCGGTGCGGGGCTGCGCGAGCAGGGCGGCGAGGCCGTCCCGGCCGGGCTGGGTCTGCGGGGTGGGCAGAGGATCCATACCGCGACAGTATCCGGCTCCGGCCCCCCTCACGCCTGGGCGGCCCCCACCGGCTCAGCGCTCCCTGCGGCGCGCCTCCCGCACCCGGCGCAGGCGGTTGACCGTGACCGGGTCGTGGGCCAGGGCCCGCTCGTCGTCCAGCAGGGCGTTCAGGAGCTGGTAGTAGCGGACCGGGGAGAGGCCGAGTTCCTCGCGTATCGCTCGCTCCTTCGCGCCGGGGCCGGGGAAGGCGCGGCGTTCCAGGGCGAGGACGGCTTTCTCTCGGGTGCCCAGTTCCATGCCCGCCACCGTAGCGGCGGGCACCGACAACGGGCTCAGTTCGCGTTGCTGCTGTCGGCCGCCGTGGCCGTGGACTCCAGGCGGGTCAGGACGCCGGAGGGGCTGCCGCCGGGGGCGACGGCCTGGCCTATGTTCTGCTTCACGGCCGCGCTGACCGCCGCCCAGGAGGTCTTGCCCACCGGGTACAGCTCGGAGGTGGGCAGCTGCTCCAGGAAGGGGCGCAGGGCCTTGTCGGTGGGGGCGTCCGAGGCCGCCATGGTGTTGGAGGCGGACCCGGTGACCGGCAGCAGCCCGTACTTCCGGGAGAAGTCGAGGACGTTCTTCTCGCTGTAGACGAAGTCGAGGAAGTCGCCGATCTGGTCGGCGTGCCCGTTCTGCTTGAAGGCCATCATCCAGTCGGCGACGCCCATGGACGCCCTGGCCCTGCCGGTGCGGCCCGGCATCGGCACCATGCCGAACTTCACGCCCTTCTTCTCGGCCTGCTGGATCAGCGTGGGGTGCCCGTTGAGCATCCCGACCCGGCCGTCGGCGAACGCGGCGAACGCGTCCGCGCGGTTGAGCTTGCCGGGCGCGACCGGGCCGGTCAGGCCCTTGCCGACCAGCTCGTCCTTGAGCCAGGTGAAGGTGTCGACGTTCGCGGTGGAGTCGATGGTGTAGGTGCCGACGTCGTCGGTGTAGCCGCTGCCGCCGTTGCCGCCGCTCAGCAGCCACTGCATGGTCTCGGCCTGGGCCTCCTCGGGCCCGAGCGGCAGCGCGTACGGGTACTTCACGCCCTGCGCCTTGAGCGCCCTGGCGTCGGCGGCCAGCTCGGCCCAGGTGGTGGGCGGCGTGAGGTTGGCCTTGGCGAACAGGGTCTTGTTGTAGAAGAGCACGCGCGTGGAGGCGGCGAACGGGATGCCGTACTGCGTGTGCTTCCACTCGCCGGCGTCGGCGAGCTGGGAGAGGAAGTCGGCCTGGGTGCGGATGGAGAGCAGGTCCGAGGCCGGGTAGAGCTTGCCCGCGGCGGCGTAGTCGGCGTAGGCGCCGATCTGGGCCAGGTCGGGGGCGTGGCCGGCGTCGACCATCTCCTTGACCTTGCGGTCGACGTCGTTCCAGGAGTAGACGCTGACCTCGATCTTCACCCCGGAGTGCTGCTTCTCGTACTCCTCGGCCAGGGTGTCCCAGTACTTCTTGGAGCTGTTCGCGGCGGAGTCGCCGTAGTCGGCGGCGACGAGTCTGAGGGTGACGTCGGAGGAGCTCGTACTCCCGCAGCCGCCGAGCACCGCCGTCATGCCCAGAGCGGACACCACCGCGATCGTTCCTGCCGTAAGCCGACGCACCCTCAAAGCCCCAACCCTGCTGTCTGACCGTTCAACATATGGACACATAAGGTCTACACCACGTGAGTGGACTAGACCTCTCCCGGGTGGGAGGGTCACACTAGGCCACGTGGTGAGACATGTCATCGCCCTCGACGTGGGCGGTACCGGGATGAAGGCCGCCCTCGTCGGCGACGACGGCGCGACCCTGCACCGCGCCCGCCGCGCCACCGGCCGCGAGCGCGGCCCCGACGCCGTGCTCGCGGGCATCCTCGACTTCGCCGCCGAGCTGCGCGCCCACGGCGTCGAGCGGTACGGCGAACCCGCCGGCGCGGCCGGCGTCGCGGTCCCCGGCATCGTCGACGAGCGGACCGGCACCGCCGTCTACGCCGCCAACCTCGGCTGGCGGGACGTACCCCTGCGCGCCCTGCTCGCCGAGCGGCTCGGGATGCCCGTCGCCCTCGGCCACGACGTGCGCACCGGCGGCCTCGCCGAGGGCCGGATCGGCGCCGGCCGGGGCGCGGACCGGTTCCTGTTCGTGCCGCTGGGCACCGGGATCGCCGGCGCCATCGGCATCGACGGGCGCGTGGAGTCCGGCGCGCACGGCTTCGCGGGCGAGATCGGCCACATCGTCGTACGGCCCGGCGGGGCCCCCTGCCCGTGCGGGCAGCGCGGCTGTCTGGAGCGGTACGCCTCCGCGTCCGCCGTCACCGAGGCCTGGGCCGCGGCCTGCGGCGACCCGGACGCGGACGCCGCGGACTGCGCGAGGGCCGTCGCGTCCGGCGACCCGAACGCCGTCCGGGTCTGGGACGAGGCGGTCGGTGCGCTCGCCGACGGGCTGGTCACCGCCCTCACCCTGCTGGACCCCCGCACGCTGATCATCGGTGGCGGGCTGGCCGAGGCGGGGCATGTGTTGTTCCGACCCCTGCGGGACGCCGTCCGGCAACGGGTCACCTTCCAGACCCTGCCCACGATCGTCCCGGCGGCGCTGGGCGACACGGCCGGCTGCCTGGGTGCGGGGCTGCTCGCGCACGACCTGTTGACCGCCACTCCAACGACTCCGGAGGTAAGCACCTGATGGCAACCGAGCGGGAAACCCTGCTGCTCACCGGCGCGAATGTGGTGCTTCCCACCGGAACGGTGAAGAACGGCCGCGTGGTCGTGGACGGCAGGCGCATCGCCGGAACCGCTCCGGCCGGCGCCCGGGTCGTCGACGTCGGCGGCCACTGGCTGGTGCCCGGCTTCGTGGACATCCACAACCACGGCGGAGGCGGAGCCTCCTTCTCCGGCACGCCGGACGACATCTTCCAGGCCATCCGCACGCACCGCGCCCACGGCACCACCACCCTCGTCGCCTCCACCGTCACCGACGAGATGGACCTGCTGGTCCGCCAGGCCGGCCTGCTGAGCGAGCTGGCCGAGCAGGGGGAGATCGCCGGCATCCACTTCGAGGGGCCGTTCATCTCCCCCTGCCGCAAGGGCGCGCACTCCGAGGGGCTGCTGCGCGACCCGGACCCGGCCGAGGTCCGCAAGCTGATCGACGCGGCGCGCGGCAGGGCCAGCATGGTCACCCTCGCCGCCGAGCTGCCGGGCGGCATCGACTCCGTACGGCTGCTCGCCGAGCACGGCGTCATCGCGGCGATCGGGCACACGGACGCCAGCTACGAGCAGACGGCCGAGGCGATCGACGCGGGCGCCACGGTCGCCACCCACCTCTTCAACGCCATGCCCGCCCTGAACCACCGCGCGCCCGGCCCGATCGCCGCGCTGCTGGAGGACGAGCGGGTCACCGTCGAGCTGATCAACGACGGCGTCCACCTGCACCCGGCCGCGCTGGAGCTGGCGTTCCGTCACGCGGGCGCGGAGCGGGTGGCGTTCATCACCGACGCGATGGACGCGGCCGGCACCGGCGACGGCCGCTACATGCTCGGCCCGCTGGAGGTCGAGGTCAGCGAGGGCGTGGCCCGGCTG
This sequence comes from Streptomyces sp. NPDC046881, assembly GCF_040645015.1. NCBI lineage: Bacteria > Bacillati > Actinomycetota > Actinomycetes > Kitasatosporales > Streptomycetaceae > Streptomyces > Streptomyces sp. NPDC046881. Next base: position 11,337 of record NZ_JBEYXJ010000084.1, read on the forward strand.
GTCGAGGGCGGTTCGATCGCGGGCTCCACGCTCACCCTGGACCGCGCGTTCCAGCGGGCGGTGACCGTCGACAGGCTGTCGGTGGAGGACACCGTGACCGCCCTGTCGGCCAACCCGGCCCGGCTGCTGGGCCTCTCCGACCGCATCGGCTCCCTGGAGCCCGGCAAGGACGCCGACCTGGTCCTGCTGGACGCGGACTTCGCACTGAAGGGCGTGATGCGGCAGGGCGAATGGGTGGTAGCGCCCCAACTGCCCTGATCCGTACCGCTGTCGAGGAGACGGTGACCGACCCGCGCCCTGGGCCGGCCGCCGTCTCTTTGGCATGATCGAGGCCCCGGAAACCGAGACAGGCGCATGGACTTCGAGGGAGGTCGGCCCGGGTGATCCTCACGGTCACGCTGAACACCGCTCTCGACATCACCTATCGCGTACGGTCACTGCGCCCGCACGCCTCGCACCGCGTCACCGAGGTCACCGAACGGCCCGGCGGCAAGGGCGTGAACGTGGCCCGGGTGCTGGCCGCCCTCGGGCACGAGGTGACGCTCACCGGGTTCGCGGGCGGCGGGACCGGAGGGGAGGTACGGGACCGGCTGGCCGGCACGTCCGGACTGACGGACGCGCTGGTGCCGGTCGCCGGGGCGAGCCGGCGCACGATAGCCGTGGTCGACGAACGGTCGGGTGACACGACCCAGCTGAACGAGCCGGGCCCGCAGATCACGCCGGGCGAGTGGGGCGCCTTCCTGGACCGGTACGGGGAACTGCTGGCCGGTGCCTCGGCGGTGGCGCTGTGCGGCAGTCTGCCGCCGGGGGTGCCGGTGGGGGCGTACGCCACCCTGGTCCGCACGGCCCGCTCGGCCGGCGTCCCGGTGCTGCTGGACACCAGCGGAGAGCCGCTGCGCCGCGGGGTCGCCGCCCGGCCGGACATCATCAAGCCGAACGCCGAGGAACTGGCCGAACTCACCGGCTCGCACGAGCCGTTGCGCGCCACCCAGGACGCCCGCCGCCGCGGCGCCCACGCGGTGGTCGCCTCCCTCGGCCCGGCCGGCCTCCTCGCCACCACCCCCGAGGGCCACTGGCGCGCGGCCCCACCGGCCCGCGTGCACGGCAACCCGACCGGCGCCGGCGACTCGGCCGTCGCCGGCCTCCTCTCCGGCCTGCTGGACCAACTCCCCTGGCCGGACCGCCTCACCCGCGCGGTCGCCCTCTCGGCGGCCACCGTACGGTCCCCGACAGCGGGCGACTTCGACCTCGCGACCTACGAGAAACTCCTGCCACGAGTCTCGGTGACGGCGGCTTGAAAGCCTGAGTGTGCGACCTCGGCGGACGGCCGGGGCCGCGACTGCGTTCCGGGGGTCAGCCGCTGGAGTTGACCCAGCCCTTGACCAGCCACAGCTGGTCGATGAGGGCGTCGCACTGGTTGCCCTGCTCGCACGAGACCTTGATGGTGTTCGTGCCCTTGTCGAGCTGGACCCAGTTGTACGTCTTCGTCCAGCCCTTCTCGTAACTGCCCTCCGGGGCCCGCGCCCAGTTCTTCAGGCCGACGGGCGTGTCGGAAGCCGTGCCGTTGACCGTGAGGGTGGCGGTGGCGTCCTTGCCGGGGACGCTGTACCCGACGAAGACGCTGTACTTGCCGGCCTCGGGGATGTCGTTGACGGTCCAGATGATCGAGGATCCGGTCTGGTTGAAGCCCGCCACGTAGACGCCGCCGGCCGCCTTCGCTCCCGGCACGTCCGTCGCCTTGGTCGCGCCGCCCAGCAGCTGGAGGGCGTTCGCGTCCGACTTCGGCAGTGCTCCCGGCGTCGCCGAGCTGCTGCCCGAGGGGCTCGGGCTGCTGCTCTGGGAGTGGGTCGGGGTGGAGCCCGCCTGGTTGCCGGACTTGTCGTCGTCCGTGTTGCCGTTGATCATCGCGATGCCGATGCCGATGACGACCGCGGCGACCACCGCGATCGCGCCGATCAGCAGGCCCTTGGTGTTGGGGCCGCGGCGGCCGGGCGCGGGGGGCGCGGTCCGGCGGCCGGCCGGGGCGCCGCCGGGCAGCGTCTCGGGAGCCTGGTAGTGGGCGTTCGGCTGGCCGTAGGCCCCCTGCTGGGGGACGCTCTGGCCGTACGGTGCCTGCTGTGCGCCGTAGGAACGCTCGCCGACCGTACGCACTCTGCTGACCGAGTTCGGGTAGCCGTAACCGCCGGACGGCGGCTGGGCTCCCCGGGCCTGGCCGTCTGCGTACAGGTAGCCGAACGGGTCGTCGTCCTCGGGCGTGCTCGCGCCGTTGTCGCCGGGCGTCATCCCTTGGTACTCCTCAACAGGTGCGGGCGGATGCGGTACGGGTTGGAATGGCGAGCCTACCCGTTCTCCCTGGCCCAAACGGGGGCCTCGGACCGCTTCACCTCGCTGACCTGCGGATCATCCGGCACGGCGGTGTTGTTTGGGACGAGATCGTTTCTCTACGTACATCCGCTCGTCAGCGGATTTCAGCACCTCGTCCGCCGTCATGCCGCAGTGGGCCCAGCCGATGCCGAAGCTCGCGCCCACCCGGACCGCCCGGCCCTCGGCGCGGATCGGCTGGATGATCTCGTTGCGCAGCCGTACGGCGAGGTCCTGGGCGTCGGCCCGGCCGAGGCCGTCGGCGAGGATCACGAACTCGTCGCCGCCGAGCCGGGCGACCGTGTCGCCGTCCCGGACGCCGTTGCTCAGCCGCCGGGCGACCTCGATGAGGACGGCGTCGCCCGCGTTGTGCCCGAACCGGTCGTTGATCGACTTGAAGCCGTCGAGGTCGCAGAAGAGCACCGCGAGGCCCTTGGTGCCGTCGTCGCGGCCGTCCTCGGGGGCGACGGTGTGCACATGGTGGTCGTAGGCGTCGAAGCCGTCCGTGCCCGGCGTGAAGTCGAAGCCGTGGCCGGCCGGGACGTCGAAGGCGGGGTGGCCGTAGGCCGCGTCCAGGGAGTCGAGGGCCCCGGCGTGCGCGGGGCGCTGACAGAGCCGGGCCGACAGCCGCGAGCGCAGCTCGGCTGAATTGGGCAGGCCGGTCAGCGAGTCGTGGGAGGCGCGGTGGGCGAGCTGCAGCTCGCGCCGCTTGCGCTCCTCTATGTCCTCGACGTGGGTGAGGAGGAAGCGGGGGCCGTCGGCGGCGTCGGCGACGACGCTGTTGCGCAGGGACACCCAGACGTAGGTGCCGTCCCGGCGGCCGAGCCGCAGCTCCGCGCGCCCGCCCTCGGCCGAGGTGCGCAGCAGGGTGCCGACGTCCTCGGGGTGGACGAGGTCGGCGAAGGAGTAGCGGCGCATCGCGGAGGCGGGGCGGCCGAGCAGCCGGCACAGGGCGTCGTTGGAGCGCAGGATGCGGCCGTGCTGGTCGCCGCCCATCTCGGCGATGGCCATGCCGGAGGGGGCGTACTCGAAGGCCTGCCGGAAGGACTCCTCGCTGGCGCGCAGCGCCTGCTGGTCGCGCTCCAGGCGGACGAGGGCGCGCTGCATGTTGGCGCGCAGGCGGGCGTTGCTGATCGCGATGGCGGCCTGGAAGGCGTACATCTGCAGGGCCTCGCGGCCCCAGGCGCCGGGGCGGCGGCCGTTGCGCGGCCGGTCGACGGATATGACGCCGAGCAGTTCGCCGCAGTTGCCGCCCTGCACGCCGGGCGTGTACATCGGCGCGAAGAGCCGGTCGGAGGGGTGCCACTCGTCCTCGAAGCGGGGGGCGGGCCCGTCGGTGTACCACTGGGGGACGTCGTCGTCGTCGAGGACCCAGCCCTCGGTGTGCGGTATGAAGACGAGGTCGCCCCAGCGTTCGCCCATGTTCAGCCGGCGGTCCCAGGACTCGCGGGAGCCGACCCGGCCGGTGATCAGGGCCTCCGCGGCGGAGTTGCCGGAGAAGGCGGCGACCACGAGGTCGCCGTCCTGGCGGACCAGGTTGACGGCCGCCATCTCGTAGCCGAGGGCGTGCACGGCGCCGTCGGCGACCGTCTGCAGGGTGTCCGCCAGGCTGCGGGCCGTGTTCATGTCGGCCATGACCTGGTGCAGCTGTCGCAGGGACGCAAGACGGACGTAGGGCTCCGACTCGGTCTCCATGCTCTCCCTCCCCCCGAGGCCTCGCAGCGAATGAAGGGTTGTCCCGCCACTGAATCACAGCGCGCTGCCCACTCGGTACACAGGGTCAACAATTCCTGCCCCTTGTGACTCAAGTCACAGGAGAACGTGAACAATTGAGTAGAGTTTCTGCGTTTTGCCTGTGCGATTTCTGAACACGAGGCGTGCGGACATGCACACATATTGCACGCTTGAGGACGCCCCCGTGCGCCGCTGGTCCTAGGACCCGGCTCGGGCGGAGGGCCGATGCGGCCCGCGCGGGGCGGAGACTAGCGTTTCCGGCGTGCTGAAGACTCCCTCCCCCACCACCCCCCTGGCTTCCGGGCATGCTGAGGGGGTGAGCAACGACGAGTTCCGGGCCGCGATGTCCCGGCTGGCCGCGGGCGTGGTCCTGGTCACCGCGCAGGAACCGCCGCTGGACCCGGACGACCCCGAGGCGCCGGGCATGGAGGACGTCGGCATGACCGCCACCGCCTTCATGTCGGTCTCCCTCGACCCGCCGCTGGTCATGGTCAGCCTGCGCACGGGCGCCCGCATGGACGACCTGCTCGACGAGCAGCCGCTGTGGGCGGTGTCGGTCCTCGCCGAGAGCCAGCGGCACATCGCGGGCCGGTTCGCCATGAAGGGCCGCATCAGCGACCGGCTGCTCTTCGAGGACATCCCCTACGCCCGCGGCGAGGCCACCGGCGCCCCGCTCGTCGGCGGCGCGCTGGCCACCCTGGAGTGCCGCACCGAGCAGCGGGTGACCGCAGGCGACCACACCCTGGTCATCGGCCGCGTCCTCACCGCCCACGTACCGAGCGCCGAGGGCGGCCCCCTGCTGTACTTCCGCGGCCGCTACCGCCAGCTGGGCTGAGCCGGAACCCACCGGCCCGGGGCCGTGCCCCTCTCTCCCTGCTCCGCCCGGCCCCGGCTCGTCGACGCCGGCAGGGCGGGCCGCGTCGGCGGGACGGCCCTAGACCTCCTCGACGGTCAGTTCCGCCAGGTGGGACGGGTCGGTGATGATGTCGATGCCCGTGATGCGGTCGGCGGCGAAGGTGAAGGCCAGGACCCGCTCCGGGCGGCCGTCGGCGAACACCGCCAGGCCGGTCGCGCCGTCGACCAGGACCGGACGCGCCACCCGGGCCAGCCGGGCGAAGCTCGCCGCGCCGGCGGCGACCCGGGCCGCACCGCCGTTCACACCGGCCGCCGAGCGGGCCACCACGTCCGGGTCGAGCACCGCGAGCAGCCCGTCGAAGTCGCCGTCGCGCGCGGCGGCCAGGAAGGCGTCGACCACCCCCCGCTGCCGGGCCAGGTCGGCCTCCGGCGCCTCCACGCCCCGCACCCGGCGCCGGGCCCGGCTGGCGAGTTGCCGTGCCGCGGCCGCGGTGCGGCCGAGGACGCGGCCGACCTCCTCGAAGGGCACCCCGAACAGGTCGTGCAGCACGAAGGCCAGCCGCTCGGCGGGCGAGAGCGTGTCCAGGACGACGAGGAGGGCGAGCCCGACCGAGTCGGCGAGCAGGGCGTCCTCCGCCGGGTCCGGTTCGGTGGACGGCGTGGGCCGCCGGCTGTCCAGCGGCTCCTCGCCCCGGGTGCGGCGCGAGCGCAGCATGTCGAGGCAGACCCGGCCGACGACGGTGGTCAGCCAGCCGCCGAGGTTCTCCACCTCCCGCGTGTCGGACCGGCTCAGCCGGAACCACGCCTCCTGGACGGCGTCCTCCGCCTCGGCGGCGGAGCCGAGCATCCGGTAGGCGACGGCCCGCAGGTGCCCCCGGTAGGACTCGAACCGCTCGGCGAGAAAGTCGTTGTCGGTCATGGGTGGGCCCCGGCCTCTCCGTCGTCGTCCGCGATGCTGCTGCACCCCTTTGACGACTGACGGCAGGCGGATGTGACAGGCCCTGGGGTCTTTCTTCCGGATCAGGCCGGCCCCGAGCGACCGCGCCACCTGCGCGACACCGGCAAGATCCGGAAGAGAGGCCCTAACCCCAGTCCCGCCCCGAGCGGCCGCGCTTGGTCTCCGCGCGCTGCTTCTTCTCCCGCAGCCGCCGTTCGTTGATGCCGCGCGGGATGCGGGTCGGCTTGCGGGGCTTCGGCGGCGGCGCGCTGGCCTCCGCGAGGAGCGCGGCCAGGCGTACGGCGGCGGCCTCGCGGTTGCGCCACTGGGAGCGGTGCTCCGAGGCCCGCACGGAGACCACCCCGTCGACGAGGCGGCCGGCCAGCCGCCGCAGCGCCCGCTCCTTCCACACCGGGGGCAGTGCCTCGGTGCGGGCGAGGTCGAAGCGCAGCTCGACCTGTGAGTCGCTGGTGTTGACGTGCTGTCCGCCGGGCCCGGACGACCTGGAGAAACGCCACATCAGCTCGGCCTCGGGAAGCGAGACGGAGCCACGGATGAAGTAGGGCCCGGACATGCTCTCCATGTTCCCGGCCCGGCCCGGCGCACGTCACCTGGATTTCCGATTCGGTAAAAAAGGTAAAGGCATCCGGAACCACGGGGACCCCCCTCGACGTTGTCCCGGGTGACGGTAGCTTCGTCGGCACAGAGTGCACGGATATGCACGGGTATCTAAGGAAGGGACTCCCAACATGGCTGTAAGCCTGTCCAAGGGTGGCAACGTCTCGCTCACCAAGGAGGCTCCGGGCCTGACCGCCGTCACCGTGGGCCTCGGCTGGGACGTCCGCACCACCACCGGCACGGACTTCGACCTGGACGCCTCCGCCATCGCGGTGAACGGACAGGGCAGGGTCTACTCGGACGGCCACTTCGTCTTCTTCAACAACAAGCAGACCCCGGACAACTCGATCGTCCACACGGGCGACAACCGCACGGGCGAGGGCGCCGGCGACGACGAGGCGATCAACGTCAACCTGGCCGCGCTGCCGGCCGACATCGACAAGGTCGTCTTCCCGGTCTCCATCTACGACGCCGAGAACCGCGGCCAGAACTTCGGCCAGGTCCGCAACGCCTACATCCGTATCGTCAACCAGGCCGGCGGCGCCGAGATCGCGCGCTACGACCTGTCGGAGGACGCGGCCACCGAGACGGCCATGATCTTCGGCGAGCTGTACCGCAACGGCGCGGAGTGGAAGTTCCGCGCGGTGGGCCAGGGCTACGCCTCGGGCCTGGTCGGCATCGCCCAGGACTTCGGCGTCAACGTCTGAGCGCCGAGCCGGACGTGAGGGTCCCCCCGGCACCCGCCGGGGGGACCTTCCTCCCCAGGCGGGGCTACGGCACCCGCGGGAAGCGGGCCTGAAGGGTCCAGACGGCCGGGTTCTCCGCCAGGTCCTCGTGCAGGTCGGTGAGGTCCGCGATCAGGTCGTGCAGGAAGTCGCGGGCCTCGCGGCGCAGCTCGGTGTGGGAGAAGGCCAGCGGGGACTCCTCGGCCGGCATCCAGTCGGCGGTGATGTCGACCCAGCCGAAGCGGCGCTCGAAGAGCATCCGGTCGGTGGACTCGGTGAAGTCCAGCTCGGCGCGCTGCGGCCGGGCGGCGCGGGAGCCCATCGGGTCCCGGTCCAGCTGTTCCGCGATGTCGCACAGCGCCCAGGCGAAGTCCAGCACCGGCACCCATCCCCAGGCTGTGGACAGTTCCCGGTCGGTCTCGGTGTCCGCGAGATAGACGTCACCGCAGAACAGGTCGTGGCGCAGCGCGTGGACGTCCGCGCGGCGGTAGTCGGTCTGCGGCGGGTCCGGGAACCGGTTGGAGAGGGCGTAGCCGATGTCGAGCACGGGTGAGATGGTGTCACGCCGGTCCGGTGACCCCTGTCCGCGGTGCGCCCCGCCCACCTAAGATCACTGACATGTCCAGATCCGTACGCCTTGTCCCGGCGCTCGCCGCCCTGCTCGCCCTCGCGCTCACGGGCACCGCGTGCGACGGCGGGGTGCGGGGCACCCCGGGCGGCTCGGGGGTCCGCGACCCGTACTTCCCGAAGGCCGGCAACGGCGGCTACGACGTCGGGCACTACGCCCTGACCCTGGACTACACCCCGGCCACCCGCCGGCTCACCGGCACGGCGGTCGTCACCGCCCGGGCCACCCGGGACCTGTCGGCCTTCGACCTGGACCTCGCCGGGCTGCGCGTCGACTCGGTCACCGTCGAGGGCAAGGACGCCCGCTGGAGCCGCGCCGGCCAGGAACTCACCGTCCGCCCGCACGACGACCTGAGCGAGGGCGAGACGTTCCGCACGACCGTCCACTACTCGGGCACCCCGCGCACCCTCACCGACCCCGACGGCTCCGAGGAGGGCTGGCTGCCCACCGCCGACGGCGCCCTGGCGCTCGGCGAACCGGTCGGCTCCATGGCCTGGTTCCCCGGCAACCACCACCCCTCAGACAAGGCGTCCTACGACATCACGGTCACCGTCCCGAAGGGCCTCCAGGCCGTCTCCAACGGCGAGTTGACGGACCAGCGCACGAAGGACGGCCGCACCGCCTACCACTGGCACTGCGCCCAGCCCATGGCGAGCTATCTCGCCACCGTCGCCATCGGGCACTACGACATCGCGCGCACCACCGGCCCGCACGGCCTGCCCGTCGTCACCGCCGTCGATCCGACCCAGGCCGGGGCGAGCCGGAAGGTCCTCGCGAAGATCCCGGAGATCCTCGACTGGGAGGAGAACAACTTCGGCCCGTACCCCTTCTCCTCGGCCGGCGTGATCGTCGACCGGCGGCGCGACGCCGGCTACGCGCTGGAGACCCAGACCCGGCCCGTCTTCCCCGCCGACCAGCTCACCACCTCGATCCTCGTGCACGAGCTCGCCCACCAGTGGTACGGCGACTCGGTCACCCCCCGGTCCTGGCAGGACATGTGGCTGAACGAGGGCTTCGCGCAGTACGCGGAGTGGCTGTACCAGGAGGACTTCGGCGACAAGAGCGCCGAGGAGCGGTTCACCGAGCTGTACGAGGAGAACGACGAGGCCGTCTGGGCCTTCCCGCCCGGGAAACCCTCCGGCGCCGCGCACATCTCCGACACCCCGGTCTACGAGCGGGGCGCGATGGTCCTGCACAAGATCCGGCAGAAGGTCGGCGACGACACCTTCTACGACATCATCCAGGGCTGGGCCGCCGCCCACCGCCACGGCACGGCGAGCACCGCCGACTTCACCGCGTACGTCGAGAGCAAGGCCCCGCACCGGGACTTCGGCGGGATCTGGAAGGACTGGCTGTACGGGGACGGCCGGCCGGCCCACCCGTGAGGACGGGCGGCCCGGCCGGCCTGCTGCCGCGGGGACGGGGCTACTTGACGTTCACGGCCGTCCAGGCCGCCGCCACCGCCTTGTACTCCGCGCTGCCCGAGCCGTACAGGTCGGCCGCCGCCTGCAGGGTGCCGGTGCGGGCGCCCGCGGGACACCCCGTTGAGGTCTTCGCGCCGCTGCCCTCGGACAGCAGGTAGAAGAAACGTCACACGCCGCCCGGAGGACGGCCCGGGACCCAGGACCGCACCCGCTACTCGACCCGGATGCCCATCGCCGCCGCCAGCACCGGCGCCAGGTCCAGCAGCTGGCCGGTGCTGATCACCGCGCCGGAGAGCCGGTCCAGACCCCGGGTGATCTCCAGCGGGGCCGCCCCGCGCAGGTCCACGTCCGTCAGGGTCGCACCGCCGAAGTCGGCTCCCTTCAGGGCGCAGTCGGTGAACTCCACCCGCTCCAGGCGCGCGCCCGCGAAGTCCGGCTCCACCAGGACGCAGGAGTCGAAGACCACGTCCTTCAGACGAGCCTCGCGGAGGTTCAGGTAGTCGATCTTGCCGCCGCGGATCACCACCCGCTCCAGCACCGCGCCGTGCATCTGCGTACCACCCAGGCGCGCGTCGACCAGCTCCACATCGCGGAACGTGGACTCGGCGAACTGCGTGCCCACACCGCGCAGCCCGGTCAGCACCGAGTCCAGCACCCGGGCCCGGCCCAGCGCCGTCCCGTCCACCGCGCAACCCGTCAGCGCGCAGTCCATGAACCGGGCCCCCGCCCCGTCCTGCCCGCCCAGGTCCAGCTCGCGGAACTCCAGCCCGTCATAGTCGCCGTCCGGCTCCAACTCCCCCTCGGCCCACGGCTCCAGCGGCGGCAGCCGCAGCTCCGGCCGCCGCGCGCCCCGCACCGCCCCCCGGCCCGCCGGCCGGCCACCCGTCGCTCGCCTCACCATGCGCCCATGCTGCACCCCGCCACTGACAATCCCCCCGACCTGGGAAAACACCGGGATGTCACATGCAGCGGGTCGCCGGCCGTCGTACTCCCGCAGCAGATGCAACGACCTCAGGGAGAGCCATGCCCAAGCCCGCGCACCACATCACCGTCATCGGCGGCGGCTTCGCCGGACTCACCGCCGCGATCACCGCGGCCGAGGCCGGCGCCCAGGTCACCCTGCACGAGGCCCACCACACCCTCGGCGGGCGGGCCCGGACGGCGACGGGACCGTACCGGACCAACGAGGGCCCGCACGCCTTCTACTGCGCCGGCCCGCACTGGACCTGGCTCAGGCAGCGCGACCTGCTCGGCCCCCTCGCTCCCCTGCCGCCCCTGGAAGCCGCCCGGCTGCGACTGCACCACCACGGCGGGCTGCGCCGCACCCCACCCTTCGCCATGCTCAGGCTGCTGCGGCGGCGGATCGGACCGGCCCCCGTCGACGCCGACTTCCTCGGCTGGGCGACCGGGATCGCCGGCGAGGAGGGCGCCCGCGCCGCCGCCCACTACGCGGCCGTCGCCCTCTTCCACCACGACCCGGGCAGCCTGTCCGCGGCCTTCGTCCAGGAACGCCTGCGCCGGGCCGCCAAGCTGCCGCCGGAGGCGCACTATCCGCGCGGCGGCTGGGGCGCGGTCGTCGACCGGATGGCCGCCCGGGCCTGGAACATGGGGGTGCGGATCGAGACGGGATCCCGGGTGGACGAACTGCCGCGGGACACCCCGGTCGTCGTCGCCACCGCCCTGCCCGCCGCCGGACGGCTGCTCCGCGACGACTCGCTGACCTGGCCCAGCGGCCGCACCGTCCTCCTCGACCTCGCCGTACGCACCCGGCGCGGGGACGCCTTCGCCGTCTCCGACCTGGACGCGCCCGGCTGGATCGAGCGGTTCACGGCACAGGACCCGTCCCTGGCACCGGCCGGGGAGCAACTGCTCCAGGGGCAGTTCCCGGTGGGGCCCGGCCAGCGCCGGGCCGACGCGCTCGCCCGCGCCGAGCATCTGCTCGACCTGGGGTTCCGCGGCTGGCGGGAGCGGGTGACCTGGCGGCGGGAGGCCGTGGCGGACGGCCGTACGGGCGCCGTCGACCTGCCGGGCCGCACCTGGCGGGACCGGCCCGCCGTGGACCGCGGCGACGGGGTGTACCTCGTGGGCGACCAGGTCGCGGCCCCGGGCGTGCTGTCGGAGGTGTCCTTCAACAGCGCGGTGACGGCGGTGTCCCTGATCCTCGGCCGGTCCGCCCTTGACCTCAAGCGCGCTTGAGGTCCGAGGGTGGGGACACCACGCCGTCTCCCTGGGGGGTCCCATGCACGCCGTCCGTCTGCACGCCTTCGGCCCGGCCGAGAATTTGACCTACGAGGAGGTGCCGGACCCCGTCCCGGGCCCCGGCCAGGTACGCATCGCGGTCGCCGCGGCCGGAGTGCACCTGCTCGACGCGGCCCTGCGGGAGGGACACCGGGGTCCGCTGCCCGAACGGCCCGCCCTGCCGACCGTCCCCGGCCGCGAGGTCGCGGGCGTCGTGGACGCGCTCGGCGACGGCGTCGACGCGCTGTGGCTCGGCCGCCGGGTGGTCGCCCACCTCGGCCTCGCCCCCGGCGGCTACGCCGAACTGGCCGTCACCGAGGTCGAACGCCTCCACGACATCCCGGAGAACCTGGACCCCGCCGCGGCCGTCGCCATGATCGGCACGGGCCGCACGGCACTGGGCATCGCGCAGTTCGCCGAACCGGGACCGGACGACGTGGTGGTCGTACCGGCCGCGGCCGGCGGCATCGGCACCCTGCTCGTCCAGCACGCCCGGAACGCCGGCGCCACCGTTATCGGCCTCGCGGGCGGCCCGGAGAAGACCGCCCGGGTCCGCGCGAACGGCGCCGACCTCGCCGTCGACTACACCGACCCCGCGTGGCCCGCCACGGTCCGCGCCCACCTCGGGGGCCGGCCCGCCACCCTCGTCTACGACGGCGTCGGCGGCCAGGCCGCCCGGGAGGCCGTCGCCCTGCTCGGCCCCGGCGGCCGGCACCTGGTCTTCGGCTGGTCGGCGGAGGGCATCGCCGACGGCCGGGGGTACGCCGTCGAGGGCCTCTCGGAGTCCGTGCTCGGCCCGGCGATGCTCCAGAAGGCCGGCGGCCTGCGCGCCCTGGAACTGCGCGCCCTCGCCGAGGCCGCCCAGGGCCGCCTGCACCCGGCCGTCACCCGCTTCCCCCTCACCGAGGCCGCCGCGGCACACCGCGCACTGGAGGGCCGGGGCACGATCGGCAAGGTGGTACTGGAACCGTGAGAGACCCCGGCCGGGGCGTGCGGGCGGCACGCCCCGCCGACGGCTGCGGGGGGCCCGTCGGCGCGTCCGGGCGGGTGATCGTCGCCCGCCCCCAGGCGGCGCGGCCGCGTCCCGCCCCACGCGCTCCGGCACGCTGCGGCTCGCCCGTCAGAGGCGCACGCGACCGGCCGCCGGCGGCCCGTGACCGCCGGGCCACCACCGCCGGATCACCACCACCGGCGAACCGTCAGCCGGCGGAGCCCAGCGCCGTCAGGGCGTCGTCCGTGAGGCGGTACACCGTCCACTCGTTCTGCGGGCGGGCGCCCAGTGCCTCGTAGAAACCGATCGCCGGCCGGTTCCAGTTCAGCACCGACCACTCCAGCCGCTCGTACCCCCGCTCCCCGCAGATCCGCGCCAGCTCCGCCAGCAGCGCCCGCCCGTGCCCGCCGCCGCGCGCCTCGGGCCGGACGTACAGGTCCTCCAGGTAGATGCCGTGCACCCCGCGCCACGTGGAGAAGCTGAGGAACCACAGCGCGAACCCGACCGGCTCCCCGCTCTCCTCGTCCACCGCCAGGTGCGCGAACGCGGCCGGCCGCTCCCCGAACAGCGCCTCACGCACCTGCTCCTCGCTCGCCCGGACCTCCTCGGCCGCCTTCTCGTACTCGGCCAGCTCACGGATCAGGGTGTGGATGACAGGGACGTCGTCAGGGGTCGCGGTACGAATCATGCGGCGAGGGTAACCGGCCCGCGCCCCGGCCCTCAGTGCCGTCCCGCCACCCGGTCGGCCACCTTCGCCAGCCGCGAGGACTCCGCGCCGGGCCGCAGGCGTTCACGCTGGTCGGCGGCGCGATAGGTGGCGTACATGCCCTGGACGCCCAGCCAGCGGAAAGGTTCCGGCTCCCACCTGCGGACCCTGTGGTCCACCCAGGGCAGGTCCGTCAGCTCCGTCCGGCCGCCCTGCCCGGAGTCCCGCTGCACCAGATCCCGCAGGGTACGCGCGGCCAGGTTGGCCGTGGCCACCCCGGAGCCGACGTAACCGCCCGCCCAGCCGAGCCCCGTGGAGCGGTCCAGCGTCACCGTGGCACACCAGTCGCGCGGCACCCCGAGCACCCCCGACCAGGCGTGCGCAACCCGCACCCCGGCCAGGGACGGGAAGAAACGGGTCAGGATCTCCCGCAGATCCTCGACGGTCGCCGCCTGCGTCCGGCCGTCGTTGTCGGTACGCGAACCGAACCGGTACGGCACCCCGCGCCCACCGAGCGCGATCCGGCCGTCCGCCGTGCGCTGGGCGTACATGTAGGCGTGCGCCATGTCGCCCAGGGTCTCCCGGCCCGCCCAGCCGATCGCCGCCCACTGCTCCTCGGTCAGCGGCTCCGTCGCGATCATCGAGGAGTTCATCGGCAGCCAGGTCCGCCGCTGACCCTTGAGCGAGGCCGTGAAACCCTCCGTGCAACGCAGGACGTACGGCGCGCGGACCGTGCCGTACGGGGTGACCGCGTGCTTGGGACGGATCTCCGTCACCGGCGTCGACTCGTGAATCGTCACACCGAGCGCCTCCACGGCCGCCGCGAGCCCCTTGACCAGCTTCACCGGGTGCAGCCGGGCCCCGTGCGGGGTCCAGGCGGAGCCGACCGCGTCCGCGATCCGGATCCGCTCGGCGGTCTCCCGCGCGCCGTACAGCTCCCGGTCCTTCTCGCCGTACGACAGCTCGTGCGCGTGGAACGCCTTCAGCCGGGCCAGCTGCGCCGGAGTCGTCGCCACCTCCAGCACACCGCCCCGGTGCACGTCCGCGTCGATACCCTCCGCCTCGGCGACCGCCACCACCTCGGCCACGGTGTCGTTCATCGCCCGCTGGAGCCGTACGGCCGCCTCGTGACCGTGCAGCTTCGCGTACCGGTCCCGGCCCGCGATCCCGTTGTACAACCAGCCGCCGTTGCGGCCCGAGGCTCCGTACCCGCAGAACTTCTGCTCCAGGACGGTGATCCGCAGGAAGGGAACGGCCTTCTTCAGGTAGTACGCCGTCCACAGACCCGTGTACCCGCCGCCCACGATCACGACGTCGGCGGACGCGTCCCCGGACAGCGGCTCCCGCACCACCGGAAGGCCGTCGTCCGCGTACCAGAAGGAGATGCCACCGTTCACGACACTGCTCACCGAGCTGCTCATGGCCGGGACGTTAACCCCTCAGCCCGGCCAGTGTCTCCTTCGGATTCCATGCTTTTCCACGGCCCCTGACCAGCGGACAGCAGGCCAGACCGATCAGCACCGCGACGGCGTGACCGACGTCGGTGAAGGTCGGCCCGGCGGCCAGCGGCAGCCCGAACACGGCCAGCACCGCCGCCAGATACACGTACCTCCAGGGCGCCGCGATCCGGTAGGTGAGCACCGCGATCACCCCCGCCAGCGCGTAACTCACCCCGATGTCGAGCGTGTTCACCGCCGCGGGCGGGGCCACGCCCCGGCGGATCGCCTCCAGCAGCGCCCCCTCGCTGATCAGCGTGGCCAGCACGTGCGCCAGCGCGCACACCGCCAGCCAGCGGGCCGTACCCAGCCAGCGCTCGGCCCGCGCGTGGAACACCGTGTACAGCAACGCGTACGGCACCCAGTGCCCGGTCTCGATCCACATCGCGCTGGCCACCAGCACCCGCACCGGATTGCGGGACAGCTCGTGGATGTTCGTGGACCGCCGCCGCAGGAAGTGCTCCTCGAACCCCGGCGGCATGTGGTGCAGCGCGACGGTCGTCACGAACAGGATCCCCAGCCACACGTACGTGCCGGGAGCACTGCGGACGTACGCCCGCGCCCCGCCCAGGCCCCGGAGAATTCGCATGAGCCGATTCACGCACGTCGGTATCGTCCGCCTCGTGATCGACATCCCGGGCGAGCTGGCACAGGCGCAGGAGACGTACAACGGCACGGCGGGACGCGCCTTCATCGCCGCGCTGCCGGACCTCGCGGCCGACTTCCTGCACCGCTGGCGGCTCACCCTCGACGGGCCGTCGATGAACGGCGTCAGCGCCCTGGTCCTGCCGGTCGTCCGCGCCGACGGCCTGCGCGCGGCCCTCAAGCTCCAGCTGACGGACGAGGAGAGCGCGGGCGAACCGGTCGCACTGCGCGTGTGGGACGGCGACGGGGCGGTACGGCTCCTGGACCACGACCCGGCCACCGGCACCATGCTCCTGGAGCGCCTGGACGAGTCCCGGATGCTGGCGGGCCTCGGCGACACCCGCGAGGCCGTCCTCGTCATCGCCCGGCTGCTGGCCCACCTCACGTCGTTCCCCGCCCCGGCCGGCCTGCGCCGCCTGGGCGACATCGCCGAGGCCATGCTGGAACGGACCCCCTGGGCCCTGGCCCGCGTCCCCGACCCCGGGGTCCGCCGGGCCCTCGCCGACTGCGCCGCCGCCGTGCGCGAGGTCGTCCACGAGCCCGGCGACCGGCTGCTCCACTGGGACCTGCACGACGAGAACGTCCTCGCCGCCGACCGCGCCGACTGGCTCGCCATCGACCCCAAACCCCTGGCCGGCGACCCCGGCTTCGAACTGTGGCCCGCCCTCGACAACCGCTACGACCCGGCCGAGGTCCGCTGGCGCTTCGACGCGCTGACCGACGTCCTCGCCCTGGACCGCGCCCGGGCCCGCGCCTGGACCCTCGGCCGCCTGCTCCAGAACGCCCTGTGGAACATCGAGGACGACCGCCCGCTCCAGCCCCGCGACCTGGAGATCGCCCACCTGCTCACATGAAAAAGCCCAGGTGGGACAACGTCCCACCTGGACCGCACGAGCCCCCTGTCGGATTCGAACCGACGACCTTCGCTTTACAAGAGCGGCGCTCTGACCAGCTGAGCTAAGGAGGCATGCACCTGGGTGCCCGTGCAGTGTACCCAGGTCTGGGGGCCGCCCCGTCGAAAATTTCCGCGAAGTTCACCGGGGTCGAAGTGCTGACAGGGCCGGTGGACGCCAGGTACCGTCCTGACCCAGTTCACCCCGGTGGACTACACCAACCACCTTCCTACAACGGATCGTCCGGCACGTTCCTGCCGGTAGAAGGGGGCCCATCACCATGGCCACAGTCACGTTCGACAAGGCGACCCGGATCTACCCGGGTTCCACCAAGCCCGCCGTCGACGCCCTTGAGATCGACATCGCGGACGGCGAGTTCCTCGTCCTGGTCGGCCCGTCGGGTTGCGGGAAGTCCACCTCGCTGCGGATGCTCGCGGGCCTGGAGGACGTCAACGGCGGCGCGATCCGCATCGGTGACCGCGACGTCACGCACCTGCCGCCGAAGGACCGGGACATCGCCATGGTGTTCCAGAACTACGCCCTGTACCCGCACATGACGGTCGCCGACAACATGGGCTTCGCGCTCAAGATCGCCGGCGTCAACAAGGCGGAGATCCGGCAGAAGGTCGAGGAGGCCGCGAAGATCCTCGACCTCACCGAGTACCTGGACCGCAAGCCGAAGGCGCTCTCCGGCGGTCAGCGCCAGCGTGTCGCGATGGGCCGCGCGATCGTGCGTGAGCCGCAGGTGTTCCTCATGGACGAGCCGCTGTCCAACCTGGACGCCAAGCTCCGCGTCTCGACCCGTACGCAGATCGCGTCCCTCCAGCGCCGGCTCGGCATCACCACCGTCTACGTCACCCACGACCAGGTCGAGGCCATGACGATGGGCGACCGGGTGGCCGTGCTCAAGGACGGCATCCTGCAGCAGGTGGACTCGCCGCGGAACATGTACGACAAGCCCGCGAACCTGTTCGTCGCCGGCTTCATCGGCTCCCCCGCCATGAACCTGGTCGAGGTGCCGATCACCGACGGCGGCGTGAAGTTCGGCAACAGCGTCGTCCCCGTCAACCGGGAGGCCCTGAAGGCCGCCGCCGACAAGGGTGACCGCACGGTGACCGTCGGCGTCCGTCCCGAGCACTTCGACGTGGTCGAGCACAACGGCTCCGTCGCCGCCTCCCTGTCGAAGGACGCCGCGGACGCGCCGGCCGGTCTCGCCGTCTCCGTGAACGTCGTCGAGGAGCTGGGTGCCGACGGCTACGTCTACGGCACCGCCGAGGTCGGCGGCGAGATGAAGGACCTGGTGGTCCGCGTCAACGGCCGTCAGGTGCCGGAGAAGGGCTCCACGCTGCACGTGGTCCCGCGGCCGGGCGAGACCCACGTCTTCTCGACCTCCACCGGCGAGCGGCTGACCGACTGACGTCACACGGCACCCGGAAGGGCCCCGCGCGCTCGTCGTGCGGGGCCCTTCCCGTGGGCCCCTCCGATCGGCGCGGACACCCCCGCGCAGCGATCATTCCGGGCGGCGGACGTCAACCCATTACCCAGAAAGCGGCGCGTTCTCATCCCCCATTAGGGTGACTGAATGTCTTCGCGTCGTTACCGGGCGCTACCCTCACACGCGTGAAGCACTCCACCACCCCTCAGACGCGAAGCGGCCACCGGGGCGGCCCTGCCCGCCGGATCGGCCGCACTCTCGCCCTCGTCCTGCCCGTCGTCCTGGTGCTCTCCGGGACCCTCGCGGTCACCCGGGTCAACTGGACGGGGAGCCCCTCCAGCTCGGTGCTGGCCGCCTCCGACGTCTCGGCGGCGGAGATCTCCGTCAAGAAGGTCACCCGCGCCCCGCAGGACGTGCTCCGCGACCAGCTGATGACCGAGCTGCAGAACAAGAACCCGGGGGTGGTCCTCACCCACCTCCAGCAGGCCGTCAACGGCCACCCGTCGCTGGCCCGGCACTGCTCCTCCATCGCCCGCGCCCTCGGCCAGGCCGCGGTGCGCATCTACGGCGCCTCGCGCGCCCAGTCGTACGCCCGCCCGGTGTGCGACACGGCCTTCGCCTCGGGCGTCCTGGCCGCGCACAGCTGAGTCCCGGTGGGAACTCGGTAAGGCTCCCCGGGGAGTGCCCTGCCGTCTCCGCACGGTCGTGGGTCGCCACGTACAGTGCGGTCATGACCCATCCGAACGCCGCGTCGCGCCCCACTCAAGCCGTGGTCCTGGCCGGTGGCCAGGGCTCACGGCTGCGTCCGTACACCGACGACCGGCCCAAGCCGATGGTCGAGATCCCCGGTACGGGCACTCCGATCATCGGCCACCAGCTCACCTGGCTCGCCGAGGAGGGCGTGACGGACGTGGTGGTCTCGTGCGGCCACCTCGCCGACGTCCTGCAGAAGTGGCTGGACTCGGCCGACCTGCCCGTCTCCGTCACCACCGTCGTGGAGAGCGAGCCCCTCGGCCGCGGAGGCGGTCTGCGGTACGCCGCGGCGCGTCTGCCGCACCCCGACCGGCCCTGGTACGCGACCAACGGGGACATCTGGACGCGGTTCTCGCTGCGGGACATGGCCGACTTCCACACCGAGCGGGACGCGGTGGCCACGCTGGCGCTGGCCCGGCCGCGCATCCCGTGGGGCGCCGTGAAGACCGACGGGTTCGGGCACATCACCGACTTCATCGAGGCGCCGCCGTCGACGTTCGAGATCAATGCCGGTGTGTACGTGTTCTCGCCGGAGTTCGCTTCCCTGCTGCCCGAGCGGGGGGATCACGAGCGGACCACGTTTCCCCGGCTGGCCCGGGAGAAGAAGCTGGCCGGCTTCCCCATTCCGCAGGGCGCTTACTGGCGGGCCATCGACACCGCGAAGGATCTGACGGAGGCGGCCAGGGAACTGGCGGCTCTGGGGCGGTAGCCCCCGCGTCAGCCGTGCGGTGGTGGTCACCGCGTGGAGAGGGCCCCGTACCGGGAAAGGTACGGGGCCCTCTGCCGTCGCCGTGCCGTTGCCTCAGCCCAGCAGGCCGCCCACCAGGCCCGGCTGGCCCGTGGCCGTGCTGCTGCCACCGCCCGAGGACGTGCCGCCGCCGGTGGTCGAGCCGCCGGTGCTGCTGCCGCCGGTGCTCGTCGGGCCGGCCGTCGTGCTCGGCGCGCCGCCCGTCGGGGAGGTCCGGCGGGGCGGGACCTGGCCCGTGGTGCCCTGGGTCTGGGTGGGGGCCGCGGTGGTGGCGCCGGCGGTGCTGCGGCTCGTGCCCGGGGTCGTCGCCGTCCCGGAGGGGCTCGCGCCGGCCGTGGCGCCGCCCGTCGGGGAGCTGGAGGCCGCCGGGGTCTTCTTGTGCCGCTCGCCGGGCTCCTGCGGGAGCGGGGAGCCGGGGAGCTGGTTGCGGGGTGCCTCGCCGGGGCCGGGGACGACCACCCGGCTGGAGTCGCGGACCGCGCCGCCCAGCAGGGAGCCGATCAGCAGGGTCAGGCCGACCGTGACGGCCGTGATCAGCGCGCCGCGGCGCAGGACGAAGCGGCGCAGCTCCCAGATGTCGGCGCGGGGGCCGAGCCGGCGCCAGGCGCTGCCCGCGAGGCGGCCGTCCACGGAGTAGACGGGGGCGCCGGCGATGATCAGCGGGGACCAGGCAGCGAGGTAGATGATGTCCGGGGCGTCGTAGGCCGGGACGGTCTTCCAGCTGACGGTGACGATCAGCGCGGCGGAGAGCAGGGCGCCGACGACCGCGGTGACGCGCTGCCAGCAACCGAGGATGGTCAGGACGCCGACGACGACCTGGAGGAAGGCGATGACCAGGCCGGAGCCGACCGGGTGGTGCAGGGCGAACTGGCGCAGCGGCTCGGCCACGTCCCAGGGGTGCAGGGTGTTGAGCCACGTGACCATGGAGCCGCGCTTTCCGCCGTCGAAGTAGACGGGGTCGCACAGCTTGCCCATGCCGGCGTAGATGGAGATGAAGCCGAGGAAGACGCGCAGCGGGAGGATGACGACGCCGAGGTTGAGCCGGCGGCCGGGGTAGTAGGCGTGCCGGGCCGGGTCGTCGCCCTGGCGCCGGGTGGTGCGCGGGCCGTCGGGGCGGGGGCCGGCCGGTTCGGCGTAGCCGTCGTACGGCTCGTGGTCGGTGTAGGGCTCGTCGTCGTAGGCGCCGGTGACCGTGCGCATGTGGGGCAGGAGGCGGGTGCCGTCGGCGTCGGGGGCGGTGCGCTGGTGGCCGACGACGGGGGTCTCGACGGTCTGGTCGAGTGCGTCGTAGGTGTCGGCGTAGGTATCGGCGTAGGTGTCGGCGTAGCCGGTCTGGACGCGCGGGATGACCTGGGTGGCGCCGGCCTCGGACTCGTCGGCATGGCGGACGCTGCTGCCCCGCACGGCCTGGAGGAGCCGGTGGGCGCCGGTGTCGTCGGGGGCGGACTTGCCGCTCCACACGACGGGGCGGCGGCGGCCGGTGGCGCCGGGCCGGCCCGCCGTGCCCGCGACGGGCATCCGGGCGGTGTCCTGGCCGGCGTTCAGGTGCCGGGCGATCCGCGGGGATTGGGTGCGCCTGGCCGCCGCGCCCAGCTGCACGCGGAAGCTGGCGTGATTGACGATGACCTGCGCCGGATCGCTCGGCACCTTCACCATGCTCAGCGCGGGAGCGTCGTCGAAACCCGACGAGCGGTCCCCCGTGGGTGTGCGGGGTGTTCTGGTGTCCACACTCATCTAACCGAGTGACGTGGCGTTAGGACACTGCTTTGACCGGGCGGATGTGTCCGGACCCCGTCAAAGCGGCCTCGAACGCCATATGGACGCACGAATTACCCCGCAAGGGTGAAGTTCCGGACGGGCGTTCGGCCCGTCCGGAACCTCGGTCAGCTGCGCCGGCGCGCGGCCTCGTACAGCACGATGCCCGCGGCCACACCGGCGTTGAGGGACTCCGCGCCGCCCGGCATCGGAATGCGCACGCGGAAGTCGCAGGTCTCGCCGACCAGCCGGGACAGGCCCTTGCCCTCGCTGCCGACGACGATGACGACCGGACCCTCCAGGGCCTCCAGGTCGCCGAGCTCGGCCTCGCCGTCCGCCGCCAGGCCGACCACGGTGAGGCCGGCCTTCTTGTAGGCCTCCAGGGCACGGGTGAGGTTGGTCGCACGGGCGACCGGCGTACGGGCGGCCGTACCGGCGGAGGTCTTCCAGGCACCGGCGGTCATACCGGCCGAGCGGCGCTCGGGTACGACCACGCCGTGGCCGCCGAACGCGGAGACGGAGCGGACGACGGCGCCGAGGTTGCGCGGGTCGGTGACCCCGTCCAGGGCGACGACCAGCGGGTCCTCGCCCTCGTCGGCGGCGGCGTCGAGCAGGTCCTCGGGGTGCGCGTACTCGTACGGCGGGACCTGGAGGACCAGGCCCTGGTGGTTCAGGCCGTTGGTCATGCGGTCCAGCTCGGGGCGCGGGGCCTCCATGAGGTTGATGCCGCCGCGCTCGGCGGCGAGCTGGAGGGCCTCGCGGACGCGCTCGTCGTTGTCGATGAACTGCTGGACGTAGAGCGTCGAGGCGGGCACGCCCTCGCGGAGCGCCTCGACGACCGGGTTGCGGCCGACGACCAGCTCGGAGGCGGACTTGCCGCCGCGGCCCCGGGCCACGGGACGGCGCACGGCCTGCTTCGCCTTCGCGTTGGCGATGCGGTTCTTCTTGTGGCCCTTGCGCATCTCGGCCGGCGGCGTCGGCCCCCGGCCCTCCAGCCCCTTGCGCCGCTGGCCGCCACTGCCGACCTGCGCGCCCTTCTTGCCGGACATGCGACGGTTGTTCGCGGCCATGACCTACCTGTCTTCGTGATGCGTGCGGATACGTACGTCTATGCAGTGTGCCGCCCGGGGGGCCGGGCGGCACAATCGATCACCGGATCGAGAAGGGATCAGCGGGAGCCGAGGCTCCAGCGCGGGCCCTGCGGGCCGTCCTCGATGGCCAGCCCGGACTGCTTGAGCTGGTCGCGGATGGCGTCGGCGGTGGCCCAGTCCTTGCGGGCCCGGGCGGACTCGCGCTGGTCGAGGACGAGGCGGACGAGGCTGTCGACCACGCTCTCCAGGTCCTGGCCCCGGTCACCGGTCTCGTCGGCCCAGTGCGGGTCGAGCGGGTCGAGGCCGAGGACGCCGAGCATGGCCCGTACCTCGGCGAGCCGGGCGACGGCGGCTTCCTTGTCGTCGGCCGCCAGCGCGCTGTTGCCCTGCCGGACGGTGGTGTGCACGACGGCGAGGGCCTGCGGGACCCCCAGGTCGTCGTCCATCGCCTCGGCGAAGGCCGGCGGGACCTCGGCGGCCGGCTCGACGGTCTTCCCGGCCAGCTCGGTGACCCGCTGGACGAAGCCCTCGATCCGCGCGAACGCGGACTCGGCCTCGCGCAGGGACTCCTCGCTGTACTCGATCATCGAGCGGTAGTGCGGGGTGCCCAGGTAGTAGCGCAGGACGATCGGACGCCACTGCTTGACCATCTCGCTGACCAGCACGCTGTTGCCGAGCGACTTGGACATCTTGTCGCCGGCCATGGTGACCCACGCGTTGTGCACCCAGTACTGGGCGAAGTCGTCGCCGTAGGCCTTGGCCTGGGCGATCTCGTTCTCGTGGTGCGGGAAGATCAGGTCGAGTCCGCCGCCGTGGATGTCGAAGGCGGTGCCCAGGTACTTGTGCGCCATGGCGGAGCACTCCAGGTGCCAGCCGGGGCGCCCCGGTCCCCAGGGGGTCGGCCAGGTCGGCTCGCCGGGCTTGGCGGACTTCCACATGGCGAAGTCGCGCGGGTCCCGCTTGCCGGTCTCGCCCTCGCCGGACGGCTGGAGCAGGTTGTCCAGCTCCTGCCGGGACAGTTCGAGGTAGTGCGGGAAGGACCGTACGTCGAAGTACACGTTCCCGTCGGCCTCGTAGGCGTGCCCGCGCTCGATGAGGCCCTGCATCATCTCGATCATCTCGGTGATGTGGCCGGTGGCGCGGGGCTCGTAGGTCGGCGGGAGGCAGCCGAGGGCGGCGTAGCCCTCGTTGAAGGCGCGCTCGTTCTCGTACCCGATCGACCACCACGGGCGGTTCTGCTCGCGGCTCTTGGCGATGATCTTGTCGTCGATGTCGGTGACGTTGCGGATGAACGTCACCTGGTAGCCGCGGTACTCGAACCAGCGGCGCATGATGTCGAAGTTCAGGCCCGACCGGATGTGCCCGATGTGGGGGGCGGCCTGCACGGTGGCGCCACACAGGTAGATCGAGACACAGCCCGGCTCGAGCGGGGTGAAGTCACGGATCTGCCGGGCGCTGGTGTCGTACAGGCGAATCGTCACCACTCCAGAGTAGTGGGCCCCGGGCAGTGCCACGCCCCTTCCCACCGTGAACCCGCCCCCTCACCGACGGGGAGCCCCCCTCACAACCTCCCGACCACCTTCCGCGGCCGGATCCGGACCACGACCCGCTGGGCGTCCTGGGCCGCGGCGGGGTTGAAGTCGGCGTAGTCCTTGCCGGTGTACTTGCGGCTGAGCCGGTCGATGAGTTCCGGGCCACCGTCCGTCGTGAATTCGGCGATGCCGCGGATCTCGGCGTACTCGTAGGGCTCGTCGGGGTTGAGGACCGCGACGCTCACCCGGGGGTCGCGCTCCAGGTTGAGGTACTTGCGGCGGTCGACCGTGGTGGAGAAGAGGAGGTCGTCGCCGTCGCGCATCACCCATACCGGGGACAGCTGCGGGCTGCCGTCGGGCTGGACGGTGCCGACGACGACGAACACCTTGTCGTCGAGCACGGACTTCAGGCGGTCGGACAGTACGGCGGACATGGGTACCCTCCGGAGTCCAGGGATCACTGGTGGTCGTGTGGGTACCCTCGCACGCGCTCAGCTCACCCGCACCACGAGTGCCGTCGCCACCGCCATCAGCCCCTCCTCGCGGCCCGGGAAGCCGAGGCCGTCCGTCGTGGCGCCGGAGACGGAGACGGGGGCGCCGGCCGCCTCGGACAGGATCTTCTGGGCCTCGTCCCGCCGCTTGCCGATCTTCGGGCGGGGGCCGATGACCTGGACGGCGACGTTGCCGATGGTGAAGCCCGCCGCGCGGACGATCCGGGCCGCCTCGGTGAGCAGGGTGGTCCCGGAGGCCCCCGACCACTCGGGCCGGCCGGTGCCGAAGTGCTGCCCCAGGTCACCGAGTCCGGCGGCGGAGAAGAGGGCGTTGCAGGCGGCGTGCGCGACCACGTCGGCGTCCGAGTGGCCGGCCAGCCCGGACCCCTCGCCCTCCCACCTCAGGCCCGCGCACCACAGCTCGCGGCCCTCCTCGAAGGCGTGGATGTCGGTGCCGATCCCGACCTGCGGCAGCACAAGGCCCGCCTCAGAAGCCATCGTTGAGCCTCCTGCGCGCCAGGACCGCCTCGGCGAGGACCAGGTCCAGGGGGCGGGTGACCTTGAAGGCCTCCTCGTGACCGGGGACGGCCACGACCGGCACGCCCAGCTGCTCCACCATGCTCGCGTCGTCGGTGACGTTCTCGGTGACGCTCTCGTGGGCGCGGACCAGGGTCGCCCGGTCGAAACCCTGCGGGGTCTGCACGGCACGCAGCCGGGACCGCTCGGGGGTGGCAACGACCGGTTCGGGGTCGCCGGCCTCGGCCGCGGGCGCGACCTCCTTGACCGTGTCGGCCAGCGGCAGCGCGGGCACCACGGCGGGGGCGCCGTCGCGTACGGCCTCGATGACCGCGTCGACCGTGTCGACCGGGACGAGCGGCCGGGCCGCGTCGTGGACCAGCACCACCCCGTACCGCGGCGGCAGCGCCTCCAGGCCGAGCCGGACCGACTCCTGGCGGGACTCCCCGCCGGGGACGACCAGGAAGTCGGTCCGCTCGGGCAGCGCGTGCGCGTCGAGCAGCGACTTGACGTCGGCGGCGCCCTCCGGCGGGGCGACGACGATCACCAGCGAGACGTGCCGGGAGGCGGCGAGGGCGCGGATCGCGTGGATCAGCATGGGGGTGCCGTTCAGCGCGCGGAGTGCCTTGGGGGCGCCCGGACCCAGCCGCACGCCCCGGCCGGCGGCGGGAATCACGGCGGCGACGGGGGTCTGCGCGGGCGTAGGACGTGATTCGTCAGACATCGGATCCTGTCAGGTTTGTGTGCTCGACCTACGTGGGTATGGCCTGGAGGAGTGCCGGGCGCGACGCCTTGACCGGACCCTTTCCGTGACCCTGGTCGAGCCATCCGCCCGGGCCCGGCATCTCAAGTATCGGGGGGTTCCGCAGGCTTCCCGAGGAGCACCCGCTGCGGGGACGAACATGCCGCAGCGCCCGGCGACAGGATCAGTGTCATCGGGCACCGCGGCATTTCACTGTGCTGAGCGTGCCGGAAGCGAAGGTTCGCTGCCGCTGCGCGTCAGGAGGCGAGCACCTCGTCGAGCAGGGCCTCGGCCTTGTCCTCGTTCGTGTTCTCCGCGAGAGCCAGCTCGCTCACCAGGATCTGGCGGGCCTTGGCAAGCATGCGCTTCTCGCCGGCGGACAGTCCGCGCTCGCGCTCTCGACGCCACAGGTCGCGCACGACCTCGGCGACCTTGATGACATCGCCGGAGGCGAGCTTCTCCAGGTTTGCCTTGTAGCGACGGGACCAGTTCGTGGGCTCCTCGGCGTACGGCGCGCGCAGCACCTCGAAGACCCGGTCGAGCCCGTCCTGACCGACCACATCACGCACGCCGACGAACTCCGCATTGTCCGCTGGCACACGCACCGTGAGGTCACCCTGGGCGACCTTCAGCACCAAGTAGGTCTTGTCCACGCCTTTGATCTGACGAGTTTCGATGGCCTCGATCAGCGCGGCCCCGTGATGGGGATAGACCACGGTGTCGCCAACCTTGAACGTCATGTGACAGGTACCCCTTCCGTGGCTATCCAGGGTAACACGGATACGGCGTCTTCTGAATGGCGTTTTCGCAGGTCAGGGCATATCTCGGGGCTTGACAACTGCAACCGGGACGTGCTGCGGGGAGTCCTCGGAAGCGGGTATTCGCAGGTCGGAGGGGCTCTTCGGGCGGGGTGAAACGCGTACGTTACACACCCCCGGAGACGGTTCCAAGTGGCGGAACATCCCGATATGTCCGGTCTCAAGCGTACGACTTCCGCTACTCCGTTCGGTGGCCGGAGGCGGATGTGAGCCGATTCCAGAATTGATCAACGGCCGCCGGGCGGGTGCGCCGTGATCAATATCGGGAAGGCCGCGCATTCCTCCACAGAATTTTCGCGGGGCGCCGCGCAGGCGTGTTGAGACCGGTCACGGCCGCGTTATGTGAATGACGGACGAGCGGCTCCGCAATGTCACCCCGGAGTCACTCGGGCCGCCCGGGGTACCCCCACCTGGACGGAAGCCCGGGGCTCGGGGAGGGTCGGGTGCGAGCGCCCGGGAACGGCTCGGTAACCTAAGGCCGCTGACAGACACTTAGGGTGGCTTTATTAGGGGAGCCGCCCGCGCGTTCAAGGAGTTGCCGCCGCCGTGAGCAGCAGCCTTCGACGCGGCGCCCTCGCCGCCTCCGCCATCGTCTTCTCGATCGCCTCGCTCGCCGCCTGCGGCGCCGGTAACGACTCGCAGACCCTGGAGATCAAGCCGGACAACGCGGCGACCAGTGTGGGCGACATCAAGATCCAGAACGCCCTGGTGATCACCCAGCCCGACCCGCAGGCGACCGGTCCGGCGGTGATCTCCGCGACCCTGTTCAACGGCGGCCGCACCGACCAGACGCTCCAGTCCGTCACCGTGGAGGGCGGCACCTCCGCCGAGCTGAAGCCGGCCAAGGGCCAGAGCCTGACCGTCCCGGCGGGCGGCTCGCTCGTCCTCGGCGGCAAGGACAACGCCTCCGCGACGCTGC
Organism: Streptomyces sp. NPDC046881; assembly: GCF_040645015.1. Classification (NCBI taxonomy): domain Bacteria; kingdom Bacillati; phylum Actinomycetota; class Actinomycetes; order Kitasatosporales; family Streptomycetaceae; genus Streptomyces; species Streptomyces sp. NPDC046881. The sequence goes on from NZ_JBEYXJ010000084.1 coordinate 38,388, forward strand.
CCAGCGGCCGCGAGGCCGTCCAGAACGGCAACGCCCAGAAGATCACCTTCACCTTCAGCAAGACCGGCAAGGTGAGCCTGGCCGCCTTCGTGGTCCCGGCCACCAGCTACTTCGACAAGTGGGGCCCGTCCCAGATCCCGTCGGCCTCGGCGTCCGCGAGCAGCGGCGCCCCGGGCGCCACCCCCTCGGGCAGCGCCTCCGGCAGCGGCAAGCCGCACAAGGGCCACGAGACGAGCCCCTCGGCCACCGCCTCCCAGTCGGCCGCCACCCCGAGCGACTCGGCCTCCCAGTCGGCCGCCGGCCACTGACCGGCACCACTCGCCGTACACACCGAGGGCGGGCCCCCGCACGGGGGGGGGCCCACGGTCGTGGCCCGGTGGGAGTCCGGGCTTAGGCTCGTACATGTTGGCGCGCCCCCGCACCGTCACCAGAT